>DQVN01000132.1 GCA_015661715.1 Sulfurivirga caldicuralii | reverse complement strand
GATCATCAGTGCCACAGCATCAGTGAGCATGTGAATGCCATCGGCCATCAGGGCCAAAGAGCCCACCCACCAGCCGCCGATGATTTCAATCAGCATATAGGAACCGGTCAAAATGGCGGCGATGAGCACTTTGCGTTGGTTTTTTTCATCCCCGGTTTTGATGTGGTTATGGTGAGGGGAAAGGTATTGAACCGATTTAGAGTAAGTTGCCTTCGCAGCGGAAGTGCGATTCATTATTTGTTTACCCTTAATTAACTTATTGATTTGATAGAAAATTATAACAAAGGTGTGCGGGCGACCACCCATACTTCAATGGTGAGGGCAGGGTGACTCGCTTTGATGGCTTGAGCCAAGGCATGGGCGGTCGCACCGGTTGTCAGGACATCATCCACAATGGCGATACATTGGTATGGACGCAGGCATTTGTTATCAACATGAAAAGCGTTTATCAGGTTTTTTCGCCGGGTGGATGCATCCAGTCTGGCTTGTTGTTGGGTATTTAGGACGCGCCTAGCGGCGGGGACGCTTGGCAGGTTGAATGCTTTACCCCAGTCTCGCGCCAGCCACCGGGCTTGATTGAAACCCCTTTGACGCAAGCGGGCTGGATGCAAGGGCATGGGAACTAATGCCTGCACATGACCTGGCACCAGATAAGGACGGGCCAGGGTGCTGAGCAGGCGGGTGATGCGAATATCGGGTTTTTGCCCATATTTCATCTTATGCAATAGCTGCTTCAGCGTATCATCCAGCCAGAAAGCGGCTTGCACCCGATCAAAGGCGGGTGGGTGCTTCAAGCAGTGACCGCACAGGCGTCCCGCGGGCACATTCTGGGCGCAGCGGGGGCAATGAGGCGTGCTGGCAACAGGTTCAAGTGCTGCGATCAGATGATCGGCCAGATCCACCTGAGTCGCAGGGCCAGCATCCAATAGGCAGCGGGGTGGAAACAGCGCGGGTAGCAGGGCTGATATAATGCGGCGGATCATGGGGATAAGGATAACGAAAATGGCGGCATTGGGTGAGATTCGACACGACTGGAGACGGGAAGAGGTGCAGGCGCTGCTGGAGATGCCTTTGAATGACCTGCTATTTGAGGCGCAGCGTATTCATCGTCAACATTTTGATCCCAACGAAATTCAAGTCAGTACCTTGGTCAATATCAAATCGGGCGGTTGTGCCGAAGATTGTGCCTATTGCGCTCAGTCTGCGCGCTACAACACGAATTTGGAAAAGGGCAAGATGATGGCGGTTCAGGAGGTGCTGGACAAGGCCATGCAGGCTAAGGCGCGGGGTGCCACGCGCTTGTGCATGGGTGCGGCCTGGCGCAGCCCTTCCAAAAAGGACTTTCCCATGGTGCTGGAGATGGTCAAGGTGGTCAAGGCATTGGGGATGGAGACCTGCCTAACTCTGGGAATGTTGGATGATGAGCAGGTGCGTCAACTGAAAGAAGCCGGGCTGGACTATTACAATCACAATCTGGACACCTCCGAAGCTTACTATCCCAAGATCATCACCACGCGCACCTATCAAGACCGCCTTGATACCATCAAGCGGGTCCAGCAAGCGGGTATTCATGTCTGTTCGGGCGGTATTATCGGTATGGGAGAGGGCGAAGCGGATCGGGCAGAGCTGTTGCGTACCTTTGCCAATCTCCAGCCCCACCCGGACTCTGTACCTATCAACCTATTGGTGCCCATTGAGGGTACGCCCTTGGCGCATATGCGTGATAAGACGGATCCGATTGAGCTGGTGCGGGTGATCGCCGCTGCCCGTATTATGATGCCTCGTTCCTATGTGCGCTTGTCCGCCGGCAGGTTGGCGCTGTCCGATGAGGCGCAGGCGCTGTGCTTTATGGCAGGGGCCAACTCCATTTTCTATGGTGACAAGCTGCTAACCACCGACAACCCGGATGCAGACCGGGACCGCCAGTTGTTTGCCAAGCTGGGGTTAAAGATGCAGCGCGGCGCTGGAGGTCGTGACGAGGAGGTTGCCTGAGTTGAGCGGTATTGCCCGCCGCTTTCAGCCGTGGCTGCGTGCGCGCCAGACTGAACACCGTTATCGACGCACCCCGCTGATTACCTCCGCAGTGGGACATCGGGTGCAGTTGAATGGTCGTTGGGTCATTAATTTTGCCGCCAACGATTATCTGGGTCTGAGTGAGGATGATAGCTTGCGTCAGGCGGTATGTGGGGATTCCCAAGCATCTTTTGGCAGTGGTGCGGCCCATTTGATCAGCGGCCATCATCTGCATCATCACCTGTTGCAAGACGAGTTGGCAGATTGGTTGGGGGTAGAGGGTGTTTTGCTGTTCTCCACCGGCTATATGGCCAATATGGCGGTGCAGCAAGCGCTGATGCAGCGGGGTGATACTTTGATCCATGACAAGCTCAACCACGCCTCCCTGCTGGATGGTGCGCGGCTGAGTGAAGCAAGTTTGAAACGCTATGCCCATGCTGATATGCGCGCTCTAGCGCGCCGCCTGCAACAGGCGGACGGTCAGGCATTGATTGTCTCCGATGGCGTATTCAGTATGGATGGGGATGTGGCACCGCTGCCGCAGATGATGGCATTAAAAGAGCAACATGCTGCGTGGTTACTGTTGGATGAGGCCCATGCTTTTGGTGTGGTGGGCGCCACAGGCCGCGGCACCTTTGAGTATTTTGCATATGAGCCCGATGCAGATACCTTGCGGGTCGGTACCTTGGGAAAGGCATTTGGTGTGTTTGGTGCTTTTGTCGCCGGCACTCAGGTGGCCATTGAGACCTTGATCAATCGTGCTCGGCCTTGGATTTATACCACCGCCCTGCCGCCAGCCAATGCCTTAGCGGCGCGGATAGCGCTAAAACGGGTGCAGCAAGCGGATGCGGCCCGAGACCATCTGAAACAGTTGATCAGCCATTTTCGTGCCGCTGCCAAGCAGATTGGTTTAACCTTGCTGCCCTCTTTCACACCGATTCAGCCTTTGCTGTTGGGAGACGATGCGCGGGCGCTGCATTGGAGTCGACAGTTATTGACTGCGGGTTTCTATGTGCCGGCCATTCGGCCGCCGACGGTACCTAAAGGGCGGGCGCGACTGCGCATTACCTTTAGCGCGCGCCATACCTTTGACCAGGTGGATCGGCTGCTGGAGGCTTTGGAGGGGTGTCTTCGTGCTGAATCGTGAAACCCTGGGGCAAGGGCCTAATCTGACCCTGATCCATGGCTGGGCGGCGGACAATGGTGTCTGGCGCACATGGGTAGAGGCTGAGCTGGCGCCGCATTTCACCTGTCATCTGATCGAGTTGCCGGGGTTTGGTGACAGTCCGGTCATTGAGGCAGAAACCGTTTCGCACATTCGCCAGCGCTGGCGTGCTGCGGTGATTGAGGCCTTGCCCCCGGGCCAAACGGCACTTTTGGGTTGGTCTTTGGGCGGACTCATTGCTCAGGATGTCCTCTTGCACGCCCCTGAACGGATCAGCCATCTGATCGGCTTGGCCACCAGTCCTCGATTTGTACAGGTGGAAGGTTGGCAACATGGGGTGCCGCCCCAATTGGTGGCTGATTTTATGCAAGCTTTGGTGGTGGATATGGCTTTGTTGCTCAAACGCTTCTGGATGCTGCAGTGGCAGGGGAATCCCGGGGCGCGCAGACTGATGAAGCAGTTTGTTGCCGAGATGAAAGGGCGCAGTCTGCCCAAGCTCACCGGTTTGCGTCAGGGGTTGATATTGCTGCGCACGCTGGATTTTCGTCAGCAACTGAACCAAATCACTCAACCCACTTTGTGGCTGTTGGGGGAAAAAGATCCGCTGATTCCTGTCGGTTGGGTGGAACAACTGGCAACCTTACAGCCCCAAGCGCAGGTGGTGGTGATTCCCGATGCGGCCCATCTTCCCTTCCGTAGTCATCCTCAGGAGACGGCCCAGGCCATTATTCAGTTCACGGTATAATGCCCGCCTTCGGGTGGGGTGTTGATTTGGGGGAGAGATGGCGCAGTTATGTCAGGTGGATCCGGCACACTATGATGCACAGCTGGCGGAAAAAGCGGCACGGCTGCGCCAGTTGCTGTGTTGGCAGGGCGACATGCGTGTGTACCCTTCGCCACCTGCGCATTATCGCATGCGCGCGGAGTTTCGCATCTGGCATGAAGGGGACGATACCTTCTATGTCATGTTCCCGCCACAAAATCCTCGCAATCCGGTACGGATCGACCGTTGCCCCATGGCCTGTGAGGCGATCGATAGCCTGATGGAACCGTTGCGCCAGGCGATCCTGCTGGAGCCGCTGTTGCGACATAAGCTCTATCAGATCGACTTTCTGGCCACCCAGTCGGGGCAGATGTTGGTGACGCTGATCTACCATAAGCGTTTGGATGAAGACTGGGCGGCTTGCGCCCAGGTATTGCGTGACTATCTGCCCATTGACCATATTATTGGCCGCAGCCGTAAGCAGAAATGGCTGTTGGATCAGGATTTTGTCATCGAGTCCGTGAATGTGGACGGCCGTCTGTTGCGTTATCAACAAATTGAAAACAGCTTTACCCAGCCCAATGCGGCGGTGGCGAGTCATATGCTGACATGGGCCCGGCGGCAGGCAGAGCGGATCGGTGGCGGCGACCTGTTGGAACTGTATGGCGGTAATGGCAACTTCTCCATTGCATTGAGCGATCGATTTGCGCACATTGTCATGACCGAGATTGCCAAAACTTCCATCCGCTCCGCCCGCTTTAATGTGGCGTTGAACAATGTGGCCAATATCACCGTGGCGCGGGCGCCAGCAGAGCAAGTTTCCAGTGCGTTGCAGCAAGCGGGGCAGTTGGGGCCGGTGGCCCTGGCAGCGTATGATTTTTCCACCTTGCTGGTAGATCCGCCGCGAGCGGGCCTGGATGATTTGACCCGCGCCATGGCCCGGCAATTTGATTGGGTGATCTACATTTCGTGTAATCCGGAGACCTTAGCGCGGGATCTGGCTGACTTAAGCCAAACCCACCAGGTGGAAACCCTGGCCCTGTTCGATCAGTTTCCCTACACCCAGCATATTGAATCGGGCGTTTTGCTCAGGAAAGTTGCATGAGTCTGTTGACAGACCCTGGCGCTTGGGACACCTATCACCTTTTTTATCCTCTTTCTGTGGGTGATGGGACGCTTTATCATCTACACCAACGGGGTTGAGAGTGTATCAATGAATGGGATTTTACGTCCGCCAAAGTCCATCCTGAAACCTGTTGGGCGTGCTTTGGCTCAGTTCAAAATGATCCGTGAGGGTGATCGTATCCTGCTGGGGTTGTCCGGCGGCAAAGATTCCCTCACCTTACTGGTGGTATTAAAACACTTACAGCGCCATGCGCCGGTGAAGTTTGACCTGGCTGCTTGCACGGTGGATCCGCAGATTCCGGGCTTCGATCCCAGTCCATTAAAGGAGTTTCTGGCTGAGTTGGGCGTGCCTTATTTCTATCACAGTGAGGATTTTCTTGAGCAGGCCGCCCGGCAGATGAAGGGGGATTCCTTCTGCAGCTTCTGCGCCCGCAAGAAGCGGGGCATTCTGTATACGGTCTGCCGTCGGGAGGGGTATAACGTACTGGCATTGGCCCAACATTTGGATGACCTGGCCGAAAGTTTCCTCATGAGCGCTTTTCATTCGGGCGATTTGCGCACCATGAAGGCCCATTACCTTAATAATGCGGGGGATATCCGCATTATTCGTCCCTTGGTACGGGTACGCGAACGCCAGTGCCAGGCATTTGCCCAGCAGGCGGGTTTGCCGGTGATCGTCGATAACTGTCCCGCCTGTTACAGCAAGCCCACGGAGCGGGCGCACTTTAAGCAGTTGCTGCATGCGGAAGAACAGCGTAATGCCCATCTGTTTGCCAATCTGTGGCGCGCTATGCAGCCGTTGATTGCCGATGACAATCAGGGGGGCGCGCTCCTTGGCGGTTGAACCCTGGAAAGACCGTCTGATCAGCCCGCTCTTTGTCGGGCTGCAGAAAGGGTTGGCCCGCCTCTCTTTGCCTGCCAATCACCGTGTTGGGGTGGCCTTGGGTCATCTGCTGATGTTGGGGGGTGAGATCAAGCGCATTACTCAACTCAATTTGCATCAGGCCTATCCAGATCTTTCACCAAGGCAACGCCATGCCTTATTAAAAGCGGTACTGATTGAAACAGGCAAAACCGCCACGGAGATGGGCATTATGTGGACCTGGCCTGCGCAGCAGTTACAGCCGTTGATCCGTCAGGTGCATGGCGAGGTGCATATGCGTTCGGCGCTGGCGCGGGGTAAAGGGGTGTTGCTGCTGGCGCCCCATATTGGCAACTGGGAGCTGTTGGGCTGGTGCCTGCCCCAGTATGCCCCCACCACCAGCATGTATGAGCCGCCCTATTTTCCGGGTATCGAGACATTCATGCGTCAGGGGCGGGAGCGTAGTGGCGCGCGGTTGGTACCCACCAATGGGCGCGGCGTCAAGGCATTGTTGGACGCCCTGCGGCGCAATGAGCTGGTGGGGTTGCTGCCGGATCAGGCGCCCGATACGGGCTATGTGTTTGCCGATTTCATGGGGCGGCCTGCACGAACCATGACCTTGGCCCATAAGTTGGTGCAAAAGACCGATGCGACAGTGGTGATGGGGGCGATGATCCGCCGCCCGCGCGGGGAGGGTTATGACCTGCATTTTCTGCCGGGGCCGGATTTGCAGGTGGCGGATCCTGTGCTGGCGGCGGCGCGGCTGAATCGCGCCGTGCAAGATTGTGTGGCGTTGGCGCCGGCCCAGTATCAGTGGACCTATAAACGCTGGCGTAAGGGGCCTAAAACCCTGTCAGATTTATATAAAAAAGCCTAAAATCAAGAAAATAACTGCTGGAGATACGGCAATGGACAGGCAACAGGGTGGTGTGGGCATCTGGTTTTTGCTGGTCTTAGGGATCGTGATCATTGGTACGCTGATCGCCATAAAGGTGGTTGCACCCCCCTTGATCAAAGAGCGCTTGGAAATGGAGCTGACCCAGGCCTGGCAGGCAGAGGTTAATGTGGGTGAGGTGGAAGTTCACCTGTTGCCCCTCGGCGTGACGGTGTATCAGGTGCAACTGACGGATCCCAATCAACCGAGCCGGAATCTGGCGGTCATTGATCGGGTGTATGCAGCGCCGGCACTGCTGGATATGCTCAAAATGGACATGAAACCGATTTTGGATGTGGTGGATGTGCAAGGCATTCGCATGTACCAAAAGCGTGCCCAGGCCGGTCGGGTTTACAAGAAGCCGGATACGCTGGTGCAGCAGACCAAGGCTCTAGCGAAAAAGGGACTGCCGCCCTTACGTCTGCCAGATCCAGAGCGGATTCTGAAAACGGAAAAGCTGCAGATCGTTGAGCGGGCCGAACAGCTGAAGCAGCAGCTGGCGGCGTTGCAGAAACAGTGGCAGGCTATCGAGAAAAATCTACCCAATGAGCAGGTTATTGCGCAGTATAAGGCGGAGCTGGAGAAGCTTAAGCAAGGCGGGTTGAATCCTCAGACACTGCAAAAGTTCAACCAGTTGAAACAGCGTATTGAGGCAGATCGCAAGCAACTGACAGAGGCGCAACAGCTTTTGGCGCAGGTGGATCAGCTTAAACAGGCTCTGGCGGCGCTCAAGACACTGCCCGCAGAGGATCTCAAGCGGCTGCAGCAGAAATACACCTTCAATGCCGCAGGGATGACGCGATTGATGCAGGTGCTGTTGGGTGAGCAGGCTCAGCAGTATTTGCAGGTGGCCACCGGCTGGATGGCGCGCATCAAACCCCT
>DQVN01000031.1 GCA_015661715.1 Sulfurivirga caldicuralii | reverse complement strand
GCCCTGCCGATTGCGCTGTTGGCGCTGTTTAATGCCGGTTGGCTGGCACCCTGGAGTGAGGAAAAAAGTCGCTTAATGCTCACAGAAGCACAGCGCAGTCTTGGGCTTGCCACGTTGCAGCCGGGGCGTTTTAATCCTTTGGGGCAGGGCGGGGTGTTCTATATGGCCGAGCGCGGCGAGGATGGGCGGATGCAGCAGGTGTGGCTGCGCTACCCGGCACCGGAGGGGGAGCTGGTGCTCAGTGCGCCGCAAGGTGGATTTGAGTGGGTGGATGGCCGTTTGGCGCTGGTGTTGCAGGATGCCTGGTCGGTGCAGGGGTTGGATCAGCCGGAAACGGGCGTGACGGTGCGCCATTTCCAACGCTTTGAAGGCTTTGTGCCGCAACTGTCCATGTCTCTGCCGCAACGGGGGTTGAAAGAGCTAACTTTGTCTGAGCTGCTCGGTGAAGATACGCCGCAGGCCCATGCGTTATTGCACCAGAAGCTGATCGCGCCGGTCAGTGTGCTGGTGATGGCGCTGATGGGGCTGGTCCTAAGTCGGACCGGTCCACGGGAGGGGCGTTTTGCCCGTGTGTTCTGGGCGCTGTTGTTGTATGTCCTCTATGTGCAGTTGCTGACCACCTTTCAGGATCGCATCCGCCAGGGCGAGTTGATTTGGGTGTGGGGCATGTGGGCGGTGCCGCTGCTGTATCTGCTTTGGCTGCTGTGGCCCAGGAGGCGGGCATAATGCGCTGGCTACTGGTGGAACGCTATCTGGGGCGCAGTGTGATCATCCATACCCTGATGGTGCTGGTGGTGCTGTTGGTGGTGTTGGGGTTTGTAGAGCTGAGCATCCAGCTGGGTAAGCTCAATGACCGGTATACATTGGACAAAGGGCTGCTCTATACCCTGCTCAAGCTGCCGGTCTATGGTTATGAGGTGTTTCCCGTCGCTTTGCTGATCGGCACCCTTATGGGGCTGGGCGCGCTGGCCAACCGCAGCGAGTTGATTGTGCTGCGCACCAGCGGCTGGTCGGTGATGCGCATTTTCATCGGCACGCTCAAGAGTGTGCTCCTGTTTGCCTTGGTTATGGTGGCTGTGGGCGAATATATGGCGCCCTCCAGTGAGGCACTGGCGAAAAAGCTGCGCGCGGAAGCGTTGCAACGGGATTTTTCCATCGGTAGCGGCCATGGGCTGTGGTTGCGCCAGGATGTGGCCGGTGAGCGCCGCTATGTTTGGGTGCGTAAAGTAATCAGCGATAAACATTTGGTGGACATTTCCATTTTCCTACATGATGCGCGAACCCAGCAACCCTTGGGGATATGGCGGGCGCAGGCCGCGCGGTGGGATGAACAGGCTAAACGGTGGCAACTGGAGCAGGTGCAGCGGGCGCAGTTTGGCTGGCACAGTCAAACCCTGGCGGACGGTGGCCGCTGGCAGGTGATGAAGCTGACAGAAAAACAGCAGCCCACTTTTCTGGTGACGCTGGCGCTGGATCCGCCTACGCTGACGGTGCTGCAAGTGGATACCCGCTATATGGGGATTGGCGATCTGCTCGGTTATATCGCTTTTCTCCAGGCGAATCAGCTGGATGCCCGGCCTTACCAGCTGGCATTGTGGCGTAAAGCGGTGCTGCCGCTGACCTTGTTGGCCATGATTGCCATCGTCTTCCCGCTGGTCTTTGGCGCTATCCGTCAAGTGAGCATGGGGCAGCGGGTGTTTGTCGGTATTCTGATTGGACTGGGATATCACTATCTCAATCAGCTGATTGGCAATTTGACGCTGGTCTATCACCTGCCGCTGTGGTTGGGGGTGTTACTGCCGCCACTGCTGCTGGGAGCGGTGGGGTTTTACGGTATCTGGCGCTTGGATCGTCCATAACCTTGGATCGTCCATAACGGCGTCATGGTGGGTGCGAGAGCATGGGGTTTGCAGCGAATGAATGGGAAGAAAGAGGGTATAGGATGATATAAAAACCCGCGCAAATGCGCGGGCTGTTTCGGGCTCAGGGTGCTTAAAAGTCGCCCGTTGCGCCTGCTTCCATCATTTTCCAGATGGTATCGCGTACATGCATGGCCTCTTTCTTCAGTTCAGGCGGCAGTTTTTTGCCCATTTTGACCATCATGTCCATATTCAGCGTGTACAGCCACAACTCGGACTTACCGGTTTCAGGGTTTTTCTGTTCCACCACGGTGATGCGGCAGGGCAGATAGGCCGCCATATGGGGGGCAAAGTCCACCATCTTGCGCGCAGTGACCGGGTTGCAGAATGAGTAGACTTTCAGATAGCCGCTTTCCATGCCCCGGGCTTGTAGCTCGTCTGACAACGGTAGCACGCCTACGGCCTTAATGTTCATCTCTGTAGCCACAGACATGAGCGCATCTTCAATATCTTCAGGGGTGACATCTTCGGCAACCTTGCGTTCCCAAGTGGTTGCGCAGGCAATTTCACCGCCGCACTCCACCCAGCGATCCCATAGTTGCATAGCCGTTTCGCCAGCGCCCTCTTCCAGGTTGCCCATGGTTTTGATGGTGCCACAGGCGGCCAAGCTGGCCAGTGCGGCGGTGAGGAAACCGAATTTGATCACGTTGCTCAGTTGCATAATGTTGCTCCTATTCATGATTATTTAAGTCTGGCGAAGATCTGGGTGTCATCCAGAGCTAAGTGGTTAGCTTACGGGTTTAGTATAGGCGTGCAAATTGGAAAAATTTGGCTTTGCCATAATATTTTTTTATTAACAGATACTAATGAACTGAAATAAATGGAGCGGACGGGGGGTGATTAGGGTGAAAACCCCAGTTCTTTCAATTGCTTAAGCAGGATTTGAGGGGTGGTGTGGTGGAGAGGGTGTGCGGCCCATTCCCGGCGGGGCGGGTAGTGACGCCGGTAGGATTCAAATTGCTTATGGACGATTTCGATTTCCTGATGGTGTAGGGCGTGATGATCTTGGCGGAAATCCCACGCTTGGGTCAGCACACTGTCAAGTTGCGCTAGTGGAGTTTTGCCCATAGGTCGCAGGGGCTGAGGTGGTGTGGGCAGCAACTGCATTGCGCTGATGGACAAGGGCGGTTGCTGGAAAAATTGGCGTAAAGCCTGACTGACCATCCGTGCGCCAGTCAGCTTGGCATCCAGGCTGTGCCCGGCGATATGGGGGGTGGCCAGCCAGGCGCGGCGGTATAGGTCGGGGTGAATAATGGGTTCATTATTCCAGCAGTCGATGATGTCAGCAGCGGTTTCGGTTTGTAGCCAGGCGTCTTCATCCACAATGCCACCGCGGGCGGCATTGATCAGCACGGCAGTGGGCTGGATGCGCTGCAGCCGAGCCTTATTCAGCAGGTGGTGGGTGGGCCAGTACCCGCTGTGGGTCAAAGGGGTGTGCAGGGTGATGAAATCCGCCGCCTGCAGACAGATATCCAGCTCCGTATGGGGAAAGGTCTTGTCCATGGCCGCCCGGGGCGGGTCGTTGAGCAGACACTGTAGCCCTAGCGCCTGCGCTTTGCGCCACACCCGCTGGCCCACGTGCCCCACGCCGATAATGGCCAGGGTTTTGCCCTGCAGGGTCTGGTCATGGGCCACGGCCCAGCGTACCAGATTAGCAATCACATATTCCGCCACCGCATTGGCATTACACCCTTGGGCGCTGTAGAAGTGGATGCCTGCCTGTTTAAGCCAGGTCTGATCTACATGATCTAGCCCCACCACGGTGCTGCCCACAAAGCGTACCCGCGTATCGGCCAGCAGTTCGGCATGTACACGGGTGCGCGAACGCACAATCAGCGCATCTGCATCTTTTACGGCATATCGGTCGATTTCCCTCCCTGGTCGTAATAGCACTTCGCCTAGATCGCCGAAAAGGCTTTCGGCATGGGGGATGGCGTCGTCAATTACAATGCGGCGCAGGGTTGATATGGAGGACATGGCATGCATCCCAAGGGTGAAATCATCATGATACCGGGGCCAGTGGGTTCCCTGGAAGGGCGTATTGTAGTCAATCAAAGCCAGGGGCGTTGGGCGGTGCTGTGTCATCCCCATCCCCGTTTTGGCGGCAGCATGAACAATAAGGTGATCACCACGGTGGAGCGAGCGTTGCAGCAGAAAGGCTGGAGCACGCTGGTATTTAATTTTCGCGGTGTAGGTCATAGTGGGGGGACCTATGCACAGGGGGTGGGGGAGCAGGCGGATCTGTTGGCCATAATCGACTGGCTGCGCGTGCATCATCCGG
>DQVN01000133.1 GCA_015661715.1 Sulfurivirga caldicuralii | reverse complement strand
TCCATCCATGCGCGATAACGGGTTTTCGCCTGGGTCACCTTTTCCAGATAGAGGCGGGTTTCCCGCCGGGGAAACTGATGACGCAAAATGCGGTACACCTGCTCCGGCTTGAGCCGATTGATGCGCGCGATGGCCACATCCGCCGTTTTGCCAAACTGGCGCAGCACCGCATTGATACCGCCATTATAGGCCGCAATGGCAAGATATTCACGGCTGCGCGGATCCACCACGCCCGCCAGATAGCGCTGTTGCAGCAGCTTCAGATAGGTGACCCCCGCCTGTAGGTTCAACATAGGCTCCAGGAGGCGCTGATGATCCAGCGGCCGCTGCAGTATATCCGCCACATCCCGCCCCGCTTCATCCGGCTTAATCTGCATCAACCCCACCGCCCCGCTACGGCTAACCGCATCGGGGCGAAAACCACTTTCCACCTCCATCACCGCCAGCACCAGCGGCGCCTGACCACCTGCCAACCGACGCACGGGTTCGACCCAGGCTTGGGCCCGTTCAGTCCAGTCCACTCCCTTCAATGCAATGCGTACTACCCGCCATCCCTGATCATCCACCTCAGACTGCGCCAGCCACTGTTCCGCCAGACGCGCCGCCTGCAATGGATAGCGCACCGGCCGTCCCTGCTGATCCACAATGCGGCCATAGTAGAAAGGACGCTGCAACAGCGGTACGCCCCGCTCTGAGAGCAGTTGCTCCGGTGTGGGCGGTACCGGCAACAGCGCCAACCGGCTCAATACACGCTGTTGCTGCCTTTTTGACAATTTTCGCTCATTCAATAGCACATAGATTTCATCATTGAAGGGAATCAGGCGCAGGGGCTCATTTTCTTCCTGCAATGTCTGTGCGGGCAGTGTATTCCTTTTTTTCAAAGCCGATCTTTCACCATGGGAAAGCCCTTGAACATCCCTCGCCTGCAGGGGATCTTGCACCCTTTGCGGCGCATCAGCCGCAGATAGCGAGCTTTTAGAAGAAGTGGGCGCCACTTGCACCATCTGATGAACAGCTGAATGGCGGATCGGCGCGACCGGTGTATCTGAACGGGTCGATTCCGTCTGAAAACCGATTAAGGCGACAACACCGGTGATGGAAAACAGACTGAGCAAAATACTGCCCACCAGTAGTTGTATGGCCAATTGTTGCATGGACTGTCGAATTTCTGTCATGGCCAGAAATTCGCACAATCTGTGCCAACCTAACGCAAGTAGTTGAATAGAGACATCTGCTGCACCTTGGCAAAGGCCTGTTGGGCAAACTGCAACGCCACCTGGGTCTGGGTGAAGTCCGCCGTGGCCTTGACAATATCCACCTCTTCCAGATTTTTCTTACGCTCCTTCAGGGTGAGCTGGAAGGTTTGCAATGCCTCATACTGGCTGTCAATGCGGTTGATGCGCCCCCCCACTTTTGCCTGAACCTGGCTGATATTGGTAATGGCCTGATAGAGTTGATCGCCGATTTCCGGCGGCGGTTGTTGGCCATCTCTCAACCAGTCACGCAGATTTACCAGGACATTGATCACATTGTTGTCCACATCCACGGTATCTCCATCCGGGCGAGACAGGGTAATGGTACCCCCCGGCGTACCGGTTACCGAAAAGGCCACATCGCCCCGATCGCCAATGCGCACCCGACTGGGATCGCCGTTATCATCGGGCGCCAGGTAATTGTCATTATCAAAACCGATCTGCACAAAACGCTGTCCAGTTGTCGCACCGGTATAAGCCACCATATCGACAACCGGATCGCCACCGGTGTCGGTATAAGCCTGATCGGAAAAGGCGGCTGCTGCATTGCTGTCCACCCCAGCAAACAGCAGCTCTTTTTCCGGATTACGGGTATTGACCAAATTGCGCATCTGTTTGATCAGTTGATCGATTTCCTCAGAAGCCGCGCGACGATCGGCGGCATTGTAGGTATCGTTCATCATCTGAATCGTCAACTCGCGGGCGCGCTGGAGCACACTGACAGAATCATTCAATACCGTATCTTCCAACTCCAACTGGGATTTGGCATAACGGCCATTTTCCACCAACTGATCAATGGTATTGAGGGACTTATTCAAGTTGTGCAGCTTAGACACTGCCACGGGATCATCACTGGGGCGGTTGACCCGTTTGCCGCTGCTCAACTGCTCCTGAATGCGCAACAGGTTATTGCTGTGCTGTTCCATGGCGCTCAGGCCAGTGTGGTAGAACAAAGTGGTGGAAATTCGCGCGACCATAAGCCTGCCTCCTAACGTATCACGCCGATCAGCGTGTCAAAAAGTGTATTGGACACCTGAATCATTTGCGCAGCCGCTTGATACGCTTGCTGATAGCGCATCAAATTCGCCGCCTCCTCATCCAGGTTCACCCCAGAGAGCGCCTCTCGACGCTGGGTTACCTGGTCCAATACGTTTTGTTGTGCATCCAGGCTGATTTGCACACCATAGGTATAAAGCCCCACATTAGAAGCCATCCGGGAATAGCCGCCCAAAATGGTTTCGCTGGGCTGTCCAGCGGCATCGGCGTAGAGCAGTGGACGGGAAGCTAGATTGGCCAGATTGGCCACATTGGTATTATCCCCATCTCCGGCCGGGTTTCCGGAATTATTGGGATCCTCTCCCCGGGTGGCAATGGCATTGGGATCATCCAGTACACGACGAAAATCCTGCAACATTTGTTCATGGGGCTTGAGAATAAACCGATCCCCATCCGCATAACCGCCCGTGGCAACACTCACCTCCAGCCCATCCACCACCTGACTGCTGCCCGGCGCAATGGTAATATCCGCACCACTGCTATCTTGGATGGGTGCACCGGTTTCATGGTCATAAACGCGAAACGCACCAATGCCCGCATCATATTGCAAACGATAATCTCGTGGCTGATACAAGGCGATCTCGTCAAACAGACCATTGGGTAGTGTAGAATTGGCCGGCGTGGCGAACTGGACGGTAATCAAACTGCCGTCAGTTTCAGTATTGTCCCGATGGGCAATGGATTGTGCATTTAGATTCTGAAAAAAATCCCCACCCACATTGCCGTTCAAATCCCACCCCTGCTTATGCTGCAGGTTAAAACTGTTGACGAAACCATTCAACGCCAAGCCCAACTCCCGCTGCGCTGGATCCAACATATTTTTGCGGTAATCCAACACTCCGCCCAACTGACCACCGCTGATCAGATCACTGACCACCCGTTTCTGGCCACTAATCTGCAGATAAACCTCTGTACGGTTTTCGTCGGTGTAGGGGCTGCGTTCCGCCGTTATAGGCACCCGCGTATTGTCAGACAGCAACGGTAGTTTTCCATTGCCAATATAAACGTCTATATGACCATTAGGTTGCTCAAATGTGCGCACATCGATTAACTCGCCCAACTTCATAATCGCCTGCTCCCGCTGATCCAGCAGATCATTGGGCGGAAAAGTGCCTTGATCACGGGCGCGGAACACCGCGTCATTGGCGCGCTGGATGACATCCAGTTGTTCGTTAATACTATCTACCAGGCTATTGATCTGTGCATTGGCCTGCGTTTGGTGGTCATTGAGAAAGGTGGTGATATTTTGGATATGACTCTCTAAATTGGTCGCCTCGTCCAGCAACATCTGGCGATTGACATTGGACAGGGGCTCATTGGCCAGATTGTGCAAACTGTCATAAAAGCGCTGTAGAAAGGTCTGCACCCCGCCATCATTCGCCGCAATAACCCCCTCCACTGATTTGGCGTTTGCCAGCGCGCCATCATAACGTTGATACAGACTGGTCGCCTGCAGCTGTTGCCGCCAAATATAGTCGGCATAGACGCGCTCAATGGAATCAATACGACTGCCGCGACCATAAGAGGACGCCCCTGATGTCTGAGGCGCATTGGCGACGATTTCTACTCGCTGGCGGTTATAACCCTCGGTATTGACATTTGCAATGTTATGCGAGGTTACATCCAACGCACGCTGAAAGGTACGTGCCGACAGGGTGGCAATATTCAATAAACTGGCCATGATTCAATCCTTTCCGGTCGGTTAACGACGGCGCAGGTTAAGCATCTGGGCCGTGGTGGGCAGCGTCTGTTGCGGCTTTTGTTCTTTTTGCTGTTGCATCTTTTCATATTCTTCGACCGACACCACCGGGTGCTGCGGCGAGAGCTGCCTAACCAGCTGATCGGCCAAACCCATCGATCCTTTAGCCGCAATATCCTGTGCCAACTGCTTGTCATACCACGCCTGATAAAAAGATACTCGCTCCGAGCTCAACAGGCCTTCATCATCGAAGTTTACCTTACGCGCCTGTTTAAGAAACATCTCCAGAAACAGCGCCTCAAATTGCTTCGCCGCCTCGCGTAAGGCCGCCTTCTGATCGTGACGGGCCACCTGCTTCAGTTCTTCCAACCCCTGCAGGTTGGTATAGACTTGCCAGCTTTTCACTTCACTCATTGGCATATCAGATCACCATTAGCTCTGCATCCAACGCACCCGCGCGCTTGAGCGCCTCCAAAATAGCCACCAGATCAGAGGGCGACACCCCCACCTTATTGACCGCTTGAATAATATCGTTCAGGGTCGCGCCCGGGCCAAACTGAAACATACGCTTATCGCCCCCCTGCTCAATGGCCACAGCTGTATCCGGCACCACCTGCGTCTGTCCGCCAGCCAGCGCATTGGGTTGGGAGACCTGTGGATTTTCAAAGATTTTGACCGATAGACTGCCATGGGTGACCGCCGCCGGACGCACCCGCACCGTATTGCTGATGACCACAGTGCCAGTTCGCGCATTGACAATCACCCGCGCCGGCCCTTCATCCGGCTGCACCTCCAGGTTTTCCAACATGGATAGGAAACTGACACGCTGGGAAGGAATGCGAGGCGCGCGCACCTGTACTGAGTTGGCATCCAACGCCCGGGCTGTCCCCTCGCCAAAAGTTTTGTTGATCACATTCACTAGCCGTGTGGCCGTGGTAAAGTCGGAGCGTTTCAGATTCAAAGTAATGGTGCTGCCCCGCTCAAAACCGGTGGGCACACTGCGCTCAACAATCGCGCCGTCCGGGATACGCCCCACGCTGGGAACATTGATGGTAATGCGCGACCCATCCGCCCCGGAAGCGTCCAGACCGCTGACCACAAGATTTCCCTGGGCAATGGCATAGATCTGCCCGTCAATCCCTTTCAGCGGGGTCATTAAAAGCGTGCCACCCCGCAGGCTTTTGGCATTGCCCAGCGATGAGACCGTCACATCAATCCGCTGTCCCGGCTTAGCAAAGGGAGGTAAATTGGCGTGCACCGCCACCGCTGCGATATTCTTACTATTGGTTTTCAAGCCAGGCGGCAGATGGATGCCAAATTTTTTCAACATGGACTTGAGACTCTGCTCGGCAAAGGGGGTTTTGTCTCCGCTGCCATTCAAGCCCACCACTAAGCCGTAGCCTACCAGCTGATTTGGGCGCACGCCGGAGACAAAGGCAAGGTCTTTAATGCGCTCTGCCCATGCTTGGAAGCTCAAGATGAGCAGCAGTAGGAAAATCAGATTTCTGGTCGTGTTCATTGTTATGATCCCTCGTGTGTCAGCGGTTTGACAACGAGTAAGAAGCATAAGACATGCCAATTACTTTAAAGAAACTCAGGCTCTGACGATACAGACAGGTGAGGTGGGTTGTAAGCAGAAAAAACCGGCCTGCCAAAAAGGAGATCAGAAAAAACAGGCCGGTGGGTAAATTGAAATTTTAATTCACATAATCAGCACCCTACACCAGTTTTCAGAATGGCCAGTACTTGGTAAACCATTTCTGCGCCGCGCTGGGTCGGGTGACATCCCCTGCATAACCGGTATCCTGGTAGATCAGACGCACATCAGCCACCTTGGTTGAATCGATGGTATTATCCGGCTGAATGTCCT
Source organism: Sulfurivirga caldicuralii (assembly GCA_015661715.1). Taxonomy (GTDB): domain Bacteria; phylum Pseudomonadota; class Gammaproteobacteria; order Thiomicrospirales; family Thiomicrospiraceae; genus Sulfurivirga; species Sulfurivirga caldicuralii_A. The sequence goes on along the minus strand of DQVN01000133.1, from coordinate 2,903 downwards.
GCGGGCGAATAATGCCGGCAAAGCGCACCACCTCTTCCCCATCAGAAACCGTAATCCAGCGCTCACCCCGCACCACCAGGTTGCCATTAGGCAACACTTCGGTCACCATCACAGCAATTTTACCCGTAATACTGGAGTCCTGCTTGACATCACTTTTGCCCTGAAAGGCTGTTTTGGACCCGGCAACTTTCAAGGGTGAAAAGAGTCCCTGGGCTTCAGCGAGAATCTGACTATCCGTGCGTCCAAACAGACTGATTCCACCGGGATCCAAATCGTTATTGCGCGAATATTTGGACTCGTCCTTCTTATTGGCTTTGAACTTCTCAATCAAATTAATGGTAATAATATCCCCCACCCGATGGGCGCGCGCATCATCAAACAGCGTCATGGTCTGGTTGCCCTGAAACAGCGAACCGTTTTTAGGCTGGGGCTGCGCCGGAATATTGACCGGATAAGCCGGCTCATAACTGAACTTTTGCATCCGCTCCGGCGCACTTGAACAGCCCGCCAGAAATAACACCGCCCCGCATAAAAGCAACAAGTTATGCCCTTTCATCACCCACCTCACACAGTATTGTTGAGGAACTGCAGCATGCCGTTGGCCGCGGCGATGGTTTTGGAATTCATCTCATAGGTGCGCTGCGCCTCAATCATATTGATCAACTCTTCCGCCGTGTTGACATTAGAGGCTTCCAGCGCCCCTTGAATAACCGGACCAGCATCTTCTGTCCACGGATTGTTCACCGTAGGAGCGCCCGATGCGGCGGTCTCACGGAAGAAATTCTGGCCAATGGATTCCAACCCCGCCGGGTTGATAAATGTGGCCAACTGAATCTGGCCAATGACATTGGGCGCTGTATCCCCCGGGATCTTGACCGACACCTGTCCATCCTGGGAAATCATAATTTCAGTGGCATTCTGCGGCACATTGATATTCGGCTCCAGTAGATAGCCACTGGAGGTGACGATATCGCCATTCTGATTGAGCTGGAAAGAACCATCCCGGGTGTACATGATCTGTCCGTTCTGATCCAGCACCTGAAAGAACCCTTTGCCGTTAATGGCGATATCCAATTGCTGATCGGTGATAATCAAGTTGCCTTGAGTATGCAACTTTTGCACCCCGATGGTTTTTACCCCCGTCCCTAATTGCAACCCGGATGGCAAAGTGTTCGCCTCATCCTGTGTTCCCTGTGCCCCTGGCTGGCGGACATTCTGATACAGCAGATCCTCAAACTCCGCACGCCCTGCCTTGTAACCATAGGTATTGGCATTGGCCAAATTGTTGGATATGGCAGCCAGGCGAACCTGCTGGGCTTCCAAACCGGTTTTAGCAACATACATGGCTCGAATCATCATCTACTCTCCTTAGCTCAGACGCAGCAGCTTGTCAGAGGCATCGGAATGCTCTTTACTGGTCTTCATCATCTTGACCTGCAGCTCATATTTTCGCGACAGGGCCAACATCTCCACCAAAGAGGCTGCCGCATTAACATTGGAACCCTCCAGCGCCCCTTTGATCACTTTCAAATCCTGCTGGACCAGCGCCTCTTCCCCCTGTAAAGCCTCCGGTTTAAGGCGGATAAAGCCATCCAGCCCCTTTTGTAAATCCTCCACCGCCGGTGCCACCAGGCGCAACTGATCCACCACTACCGGGTTATTGTTTGGCGCATCCGCCGGCACAATGGAAATCGTGCCATCATCGCCAATATCAATCTTGCGATAAGGGGGGAGAAAAATGGGGGCCCCTGTAATATTCAGAATAGGATTGCCTTTCACATCTACCAGTGAGCCATCCTCCAACACATTCATACTGGCGGTACGGGTATAGGCCTCGGTGCCATCCGGCGCTTGAATGGCCAGAAAACCATTGGGCACCACAATATCCAGATCACGCCCGGTCACCTTGACCGGCCCTTGACTGAAATCCGTCGCCGGGCGCTCGTCCAGGGCATACGCCCGATCATGCCAGCCTGGCCCCTGCACATGCATGGCGCGAAACTGATTGAAATCCTTCTTAAAACCATCGGTGGTCGCATTGGCCAGATTATTGGCGTTATTGGCCTGGGCCAGCATCACCTCTTTAGCGCCACTCATGGCAATGTAGACCATTCTATCCATGGCCGACCCCTTATCTTCATTCTCTGGTGCGGAAAAGGACCGGGCCTTACGGCCCGGGACACCCAAACGTCTTATTGTGTTCCCTTGTGTGTCAGCGGTTTGACACGATTTGATGGTGTCAACAAGGATTTAGCGAAAGGTGTGCCAACTTTTTACTAAAGTTTTACAAAATTAGCCGATAAACCCTATGGTGAATTTTGCCCACAAAAAAGGCGGCAAAAATTGCCGCCAACCGACCAGAAAATTTTTAAATACATTTCACAGATTGAGAATAGTCTGCGTTAGCTGCTTAGAGGTGGAAATCACCTGGGCGCTGGCCTGATACATCCGCTGGGTCTGAATCATATTGACCAACTCCCCGGCCACATCCACATTGGAATATTCCAGCGCGCCTGAAATAATCGAACCAAATCCATTTTCCTGCGGGGCGCTCATACTGGGCGGACCGGATTGATAAGTCTCCGCATAGGTCTGCCCCCCCAGTTTATCCAACGCATTTTTATCGGTAAAGTCCGCCAAAGCCAATTTGGCTACCGATACAGAGCGCCCATTGGAATAGCGCGCCTCAATCGTCCCATCACGATTAGCAGACAACCCCACCAAATCACCCACTTTATAGCCATTCTGGGTCACACCGCGTACGCTATAAGTGCCCGAATACATGGTCATATTGGTGAAATCCAGATCAATTTCCAAAGTGACGGCCTGGGGATTACCCAATGGATCCGTTGCCCCCGTTGTCGGGGTGAAAGTATCGGTTCCAGGGGCAATGATATTATTGC
>DQVN01000122.1 GCA_015661715.1 Sulfurivirga caldicuralii | reverse complement strand
TCAATCTGATCATACGCCTTGGCTTCTCCACCAAATTTCTTACCCTGAACAATGGTCAGCGCCGCTGTCAAGGTGGTCTTACCGTGGTCTACGTGGCCAATCGTCCCCACGTTTACGTGCGGTTTCGTACGTTCAAACTTTTCCTTTGCCATGTCAGAAAACCCCGTTTATAAACTTAAATAACCGACACATAGGTCGGCTTATCATCAAGATGGAGCTCCCGACCAGGATCGAACTGGTGACCTCATCCTTACCATGGATGCGCTCTACCAACTGAGCTACGGGAGCAAGAACTCTCTAAAAATGGAGCGGGCGATGGGAATCGAACCCACATCTCCGGCTTGGAAGGCCGGGGTAATAGCCATTATACGACGCCCGCGGAATTTTGGTGGAGGGTGGTGGATTCGAACCACCGAAGGCATAGCCAGCAGATTTACAGTCTGCCCCCTTTGACCGCTCGGGAAACCCTCCGAGATTTTCAGCGTATTTTAGTGTTTCTTTATCCCATGTCAAGCATAATAGATAAATTGTGCATAAACTGGTTCTTCATATGATTAATCTATCTTATGACCGTCAACACATCTGGCATCCTTACAGCTGCATTCCTCCAAAGCAAACCCCTTTACCGGTGCGTGAAACGGATGGCCACTATATTGTCCTTGAGGATGGACGACGACTCATTGATGGCATGAGCTCATGGTGGTGCGCTATTCACGGCTACAATCATCCACGTTTGGTGCTGGCTGCGGCACGTCAACTCAAGAAAATGCCCCACATCATGTTCGGTGGCCTTACCCATGAACCTGCCATTGATTTGGCCGAAAAGTTAATTACTCTCACCCCTGCTCCGCTAAAAAAAGTTTTTTTTGCCGACTCCGGCTCTGTCAGCGTGGATGTGGCGCTCAAAATCGCCTTGCAATACTGGATGGCACGCCGGCAACCCCAAAAGCAACGTTTTCTCACTGTACGCCATGGCTACCATGGCGATACGTTTGGCGCCATGAGCATCACCGATCCTGAAAACGGGATGCATAGCCTTTTTTCCGGCGTGTTGCCACAGCACCTATTTGCCCCAGCCCCACTGATGGGCTTTAACCTCAAGATAGATGAACCGGGCGAGGACATACAGTCACTTGCTTCACTGCTGGAACAGCATGCAGACGAGATTGCCGCCATCATTATTGAACCGATTGTGCAAGGGGCAGGTGGCATGCGCTTCTATCGCCCAACCTACCTCCGCCAATTACGGGCCCTGGCAGATGACTTCAATGTTTTATTGATCTTCGATGAAATTGCCACCGGCTTTGGGCGAACCGGCAAACTGTTTGCCACAGAATGGGCTGGCATCAGTCCTGATATCATGACTGTGGGCAAGGCACTAACTGGTGGCATGACCACCTTAGCAGCTACCCTCACAACAGAAGAGGTCGCCTTTATCCTTTGCAGCAATCCGCCGGGCGTATTAATGCATGGCCCAACCTTTATGGCCAACCCAACCGCTTGCGCCATCGCCAATGAAAGCATCAGCCTGTTGTTGGAAAGTCCCTGGCAGGAAAACATTGCGCAAATTGAAGCTGCGCTAAATCAAGGACTCACCCCACTACAAAAACACCCTAGTATTGCGGATGTCAGAGTGCTGGGCGCCATCGGCGTAGTGGAACTCAAAGACGAAGGACTTACCGCCCCTATTCAGGAAGCAGCCGTGCGTCATGGCATCTGGCTGCGTCCATTTGGCCGACTAGTCTATACCATGCCAGCATTTAATATTAAGATAGAGACACTCGGTCAACTCATAGAAGGAATGGTTGGTGCAATACAAGATGTGACTGAAAATTTCCCCGTTAAACAGTTATGAAGCAGCGTATTCGATATTTTTCTCCGCATAAACAAACAGGGGACAGTAACTTGCCTCGCGCATTATGGTATCGCTGGTCGTTGTATACCTCAGCCCGGTTTTCTAGTACTAAATCCGCATACATGCGCTTGAGCCAGGTATTCTCAGCTTCCAGTTCCTTCATGCGTTTTAATTCCGACACGCTCACGCCCCCATACTTAGCCTTCCAGCTGTAATATATGGATCCCCCAATCCCATATTTGCGACAGATGCCCTTTAGCTTCATCCCTGCATCCGCTTCTTTGAGGATTGCGGCAATCTGGCTTTGAGTAAATTGTGACTTTGTCACAAGGGAAAGGGGTTAGGAAGTAAAACCCTTTCCCTGTTGCATTTGTAATATGAAGGATAGGTGTTGCACTTATCAGAACAGCCCTTGGGAAACGGCTCTGATTCGCCACGGCTTTGCTTCAGCCGCGCTGATCCAAGGGTATATAACAGCGTGGGCCCGGGCCGATGTAGATTTGCGTGGGACGATAGATTTTGTTGCCGTGCAGTTGCTCACGCCAGTGGGCCATCCAGCCGGCAGATCGGGCTACGGCGAAAATGGAGGTGAACATTTGCGGATCGAATCCCATCTCCCGATAGAGAATACCGGAGTAAAAATCCACATTGGGATACACCCCCTTCGGCCCTAAATATTCCTCACACACTGCTTCAACTTCTTTGGCAATCTCGAAAGTCTTCGACAGTCCGGCCTTATCCTTCAGTACCTCTTCTGCCAGTTGCTGCAAGATGGCCGCGCGCGGATCTTTGGTCTTATACTCACGGTGACCCATGCCCCAGATGACCTGTTTGTTCTCGAGGCGTTTTTCAATATAGGGGCGGACATTTTTCACATCGCCGATCTCATCCAGCATCTCGATCACTTTCTGATTAGCACCGCCATGTAGTGGGCCTGAAAGGGCGCCAATGGCTGCGGACATCACCGAGCACGGATTGGCCAGGGTCGAACCGACCACCAGTGTGGTGAAAGTAGAGGCATTAATAGTATGTTCAGCATGCAGAATCAGGCAGGCATCCAGCAAGCGTGCCCACCGCGGATCCGGCTCTTCGCCATTGAGCATATAGAGAAAGTTTTCCGCATAGGTCAGGTCTTTGCGTGGCTCAATGGGGTCAAAACCGTTGCGCAGGTGCTCCCACATGGCCACCAACGTGGCCATGTGGGCGATAATGCGGATGGTGACATCATTGATGTAGTCCCGACTCTCCTCGCCTCCGGCCATATATTCTGTACTGGGATAGAAACTGGCCAAGGAAGCCACCGCTGTCTGCAGCATGTGCATAGGGTGGGTAGTATGAGGCAGATTTTTCATCAGGGCGCGCAGGTTGTACTTTACCCGCCGATTGCGCCGCAACTGCTGGTCAAAATCCGCCAGCTCATCGCGGTTAGGCAGCTCACCGTAGAGTAGTAGCAGGGTGGTCTCTTCAAAGGTGGAATACTGAGCCAGATCAGCAATATCGTAACCGCGGTAGGTTAAAACCCCCTTTTGACCGTCAATGCAGGAAATAGCGGATTTGGTGGCGGGCACCCCCGCCAAGCCGGGAACATATTCCATTGTCATACGCTGCCTCAGACGCTGAAAGAGCTGCCACAGCCACAGGTAGTTGTGGCATTGGGATTCTCAATAACAAAACGGGCACCTTGAAGATCTTCCAGATAGTCGATCTTCGCACCAACCAGATACTGAAAGCTCATGGGATCAATCAGCAGGGTTACACCATTTTTTTCCACCACGGTATCATCCTCTGCCTGGTTTTCATCGAAGGTAAAACCATACTGAAAGCCCGAGCAACCACCTCCGGTGATATACACCCGCAGCTTGAGATCAGAGTTACCCTCTTCATCAATCAGGCTTTTGACCTTGTTGGCCGCCGCTTCGGTAAAAATGACCGGATCTTTAGGCATATCTGACATGGGTTCCTCCTGTCTGCAGAGCGTCAATTCTACCACACCCCTACGGCAACAGCGCTGGCGCGCTCAGCCCCATCGTCTCATCCAGACCAAATAGGATGTTCATATTCTGCACCGCCTGACCAGAGGCGCCTTTGACTAGATTGTCAATGACACTGGTCACCACCACTGTATCCCGCCCTTGCGGGCGATACACAGCCAAACGACACATGTTGGAACCTTTGACCATACGTGTATCCGGCAGGCTGCCTTGTGGCATGACATCCACAAACGGCTCTTCTGCATAGGTCTCTTCGAATAGCGCCTGCAACGCATCCACCGAAACATTGCGGATCAGCCGTCCATATAAGGTGGCCTCAATACCGCGGATCATAGGCAACAGATGGGGCACAAAGGTTAAATTGACCCGAGCGCCAGCCATATGGTTGAGCTGTTGCTCGATCTCTGGCAGGTGACGATGGCCATTGATGCCATAGGCCTTAAAACTCTCGCTGGTTTCCGCCGCCAACGAACTCACCTTAGCACCACGCCCTGCCCCGCTAATGCCCGATTTGGCATCGGCCACCAGATGGTCAATATCAATCAACCCGGCCTTGAGCAAGGGGTAGAAGCCCAACTGAATCGCCGTGGGATAACAACCCGGGTTGGCAATAATACGCGCCTGGGCGATATGCTCACGATTGAGCTCCGGCAGACCATAGACCACCTCGTGCATTATTTCCGGGCAGGCATGGGGCATGCCATAGAAGTTTTCCCAAACCCGCAGGTCATTGATGCGAAAGTCTGCCGCCAGGTCGATCACCTTCACGCCAGCCGCCATCAGCTCAGGCGCCAGTTTCATGGCCACACCGTGGGGAGTAGCGAAAAACACCACATCACAGGCTGTCAAGGCTTCCACCTCTGGCTCGCTGTAGCTCAACTGCGGATAGGCCTCGCGCAGATTGGCAAACAGTGCCCACACAGGCAGTCCCGCCTCGGAACGGGACGTGATGACTTGGACCACTGCCTGCGGATGCTGCGCCAACAGACGCAATAGCTCCGCCCCCGTGTATCCCGTGCCACCAACAATGCCTACCTTAATGCTCATGCTCTGCTCCTTGGTTATTCTGTTCCGCCCATGTGGTAATCGCCTGCTCCATTTGCTGAGAACACTGGCGCATCGCCGCCTCTAGCTGCCCATACAGTGCGATGGTGCGCCGCCCATATTCGGTCACTCGGGCCCCGCCGCCATGGCGACCGCCTGTTTCTTTCACCACCATGGGCACCGGTCCCAACCGGTTCATGGCCTCCACCAATGACCAGGCCCGCTTGTAGGACATGCCAAGTCGCTGTGCCGCCTGGCGGATGGAACCAGTTTGCTCGATTGCTTGCAGAAGCTGCACGCGGCCAATTCCTATCCAACCATCCTGGGCCGCATTCACCAACCAGAAACGGGCGCGCACATGGGGGGTCAACGCCCCGCCCGGCAAAGATTTCTCATCATTATCCATAGACATATTATGACATGGAGCAGTCCAAAGTCTCTCATGCATTCAGTCGCTGATTGACAAATGATTCTGCACATGAACAATTAAACTAGCTACGACATACAAAATTCATTAACCATAAGGAGGATTCTTATGAATGTATGTGGATGGGATCGCTGGCTCCGTATCATCATAGGGGTTATTCTGGTTGCCTTGGCCCTGAGTGGGGCAATCGGCGCGTGGGGTTGGATTGGCCTGCTGCCGCTGATCACCGGCTTTATCAAATGGTGCCCTCTTTATAAAGTGGTGGGCATCCAGACTTGTGGTTTAGCTGAGCAAAAATATAGCAACGAAGGCTAAATCAAGGTGATACCTGCACTAACAACGCCAGAAACTAAAAAGCCCCTGATACCAGGGGCTTTCTTTTATGTAGACTGGATTGCCCTCTCAAAAGGGTACATCATCATCGTCAAAGTCCACCGCTGCTGGTGAGGGGGCACCCGCACCGCCAAACCCTTTTTGCGGCTGGGCAGCGGTGTCCCCTTGTGGCGCCCCGCCAATGGCCGCCTGTTCAGGAGCAGCGGTGGGACCACCAAAGCCCGTATTGGATTGTGCGGGCTGGCCACCACCGTTGAAGGGCACATCACCCCCACCTTGGCCACGGCGGTCCAACATCTGCATGGTGCCGCGCTGATCCACCACCACCTCGGTGCTCCAGCGATCCTGTCCATTCTGATCCGTCCACTTGCGCGTCTGTAAACGGCCTTCCAGATAGACCTGAGAGCCTTTGCGCAAATATTGCCCGGCGATTTCCGCGACCTTGCCAAACAATACCACCCGATGCCACTCGGTGCGTTCCTGACGCTGACCGGTATTGCGATCTGTCCACTGCTCGGAAGTGGCCACACTCAAATTGGCAATGGCATTGCCATTGGCGGCATAGCGCACTTCCGGATCCCGTCCTAAGGTGCCAATCAGAATAACTTTGTTAATACCTCGACTCATTTACACACTCACTTCATTTTATTCACATTGGTTGGAAAACTGTTCCCGCACCGCTTGCGCCAACACCCACTCACCGGTCTGTTTTCGGTCAATTTTGACATACGCCATACCTTCATCAAGGCGTACAACCACATCTGCCACCCCGGGTTGATGATGGAGAAAATCCGCGATCTCTTCTGCATCATCAAGCCCATTCGGCAGCGACACACTGGCAATACTCAACGGCTGCGGTTTCTCCATTGTAGCGGCCACACCCAGCCACAGCAAACCCAAGGCTGCGGTACCGTAAAAAACCGCATCCAGCCCATACTGCTGGTACAACCATCCTCCCAACGCACCCCCAAAGGCCGCGCCTAAAAACTGGCTGGTGGAATAAACACCACTGGCGGTGCCCTTTTTATCCGGCGGCGATAGCTTCACCACCAATGAAGGTAAGCTAGCCTCCAGCAAGTTGAAGGCGGTAAAGAATACCAGTAACAGCACGAACAAACTGACATACGCTGC
>DQVN01000158.1 GCA_015661715.1 Sulfurivirga caldicuralii | reverse complement strand
CCATGGCCGATAAATCATGCGCATAGTCTTTTGCCGGCACCGCCACACCTGTTGCGCCTGCTGCCCGGGTACTCAGCGGATAGACAGCAAAAGCATACTGATCATAAATCACCTCATCCCCGGGCCCGGCAAAGGTGCGCACCACCAACTCCAACACCTCGTTGGAACCATTACCGGGCAGAATCTGGCCTGGCTGCACCCCCAGATGGGCCGCCAGTTTTTGCTTAAAATAGTAGGCATTGCCATCAGGGTAGCGGGTCAGGTTGGGTAAAGCCTGCTCAATGGCTGCCACCACTTTAGGGCTGCAACCTAGCGGATTTTCATTGGAGGCCAGTTTGCTGATACGTGCCAGCCCTAATTCCCGTTGCAACTCATCAATGGGCTTGCCCGGTTGATAGGGGGTCAAGGTGCGCACTTGCGAGACAATACGATCATAAAATCGGCTCATGGCGCTTCACTTCAGTGGCGATACGGGATAGGAACCCAGCAGTTTGAACCAGGCACTCTTTTCAGCCACCGCTTCCAAGGCTTCACACACTTGCGCGTCCTGCTGATGGCCAAGAATATCGATAAAGAAAAGATAGTCCCAGGTGCGATATTGCGCCGGACGGGAAATGATGCGCGCCATGCTGATGCCCCGCTCGGCAAATGGCCGCAATGCCTCCAGCAGCGCACCGGCGCGATTAGGCACCGTCAGAATCATGGCCGTCTTGTCCTCACCGCTGGGCTGGGTGGCCTCATGCCCCAACACCCAGAACTTGGTGGTGTTGTTAGGGTTGTCTTCAATGTGCTTTTCCACCACATTGAGATCATAGATTTGCGCCGCCTGCTCGGAGGCGATGGCCGCCCATTCAGGGTTGGCTTGGGCCAACTGTGCCGCCCGGGCATTGGACTCCACCGCCTCCAGCTCTGCATGGGCCATATTATTGCGCAGCCAATCCCGGCACTGGGCCAGGGCCTGGGCGTGCGCCACCACCTTGCGGATGGCCTCCGGCTTCTCCCGCTGGGAGAGCAGGCAGTGGTGAATAGGCAGGTCCACCTCACCACACACCTTTAGTGGGGTTTCGATCAGCGCGTTCTGCGTCTGGCTGACCACCCCTTCTGTGGAATTTTCCACCGGCACCAGGCCATAATCCGCCTCTCGTGCCTCTACCGCACGGAACACCGCCTCGATATTGGAAACGGCATAAGGGTGGGCAAAGGAACCGAACTGTTTGAGCACCGCCGCATGGGAGTAACTGCCTTCCGGGCCCAGATAGGCCACCCGCTGGGGCTGTTCCAACGCCAGACAGGCGGACATAATCTCCCGGAATAGCCGGGCCATATCCTGATCCGGCAAGCTGCCGTCATTGCGCGCAATCACCCGGCGCAGCACCTGCGCCTCCCGCTCTGGGCGGTAGAAAACCGCCTCCACCTGACCGCCCTGAGTCTTGATCTGCGCCACCTGCTTTGCCAGCCGAGCGCGTTGGCTGATCAATGCCTGAATCTGCGCATCGATCGCATCGATCTGCTCGCGGATTTGCAACAACTGTTCTTTTTCGTTCATATTCAATGACACACCCTGACGGAGCGCACCCCTTTAAGCTGACGCAAGCGGGTCAATACCGCTTCATCCAGCATACCGCTGACATCGATCAGCGTATAAGCCAGATCGCTCCGCGCCTTGTTGATCATATCTTCAATATTGAGCTTGGCCGCCCCCAGCACCTGGGTGATGGCAGCGATCATACCGGCATCATTGTCATTGACAATGGCAATCCGCTGCATCCCCGCTTGAATGGGCCCCAACTCCACCGTCGGCAGATTGACCGCATGGCGCACTGTCCCCTGCTCCAGAAACGCCCGCAAGGTATCCACCGCCATCACAGCGCAATTTTCCTCAGACTCGACGGTGGAAGCCCCCAAATGGGGCAAACTGACCACCTTCGGGTGATCCTTTAACCGTTCACTGGGAAAATCATTGATATAAGCGCCCAATCCACCGTGTTCCAGTGCATGATATAAAGCCGCTTCATCGACGATCTCCCCCCGGGCAAAATTGAGCAAAATGCCATGGCGCTTCATTAGGCCCAACCGTTCGGCGTTGATCAGGTGGCGCGTTGCCTCAATCAGCGGAACATGCAAGCTCACCAAATCGGACTGTTGCAACAACTGCTCCAGGCTCAACGCCTGCTGCACCCGGCTGTTGAGCTGCCAGGCCGAATGCACCGAAATGGCCGGATCATAGCCGAACACCGACATCCCTAAATCGCAAGCGGCATTGGCCACCTTAACACCAATGGCCCCCAGGCCAATCACCCCCAGGGTTTTACCCGCCAGCTCAAAACCGCGGAACTGCTTTTTGGCCGCCTCCACCTCCCTTTCCAGCGCTTCACCCTGCAGATCCAGTGTGCGCACGAACTGAGCCGCCTGGCAAATATGGCGCGCGCCCAGGAGCATTCCGGCGATTACCAGCTCCTTGACCGCATTGGCATTGGCCCCTGGTGTATTGAACACGGCAATCCCATGCTGCGCATACAACTGCACGGGAATATTGTTGACCCCGGCACCGGCACGGGCCACAGCCTTCAAGCGTGGATTAATGGGACGCTGGTGCAAATCCGCCGAGCGCAGCAAAATGGCATCGGGATCGCTGAAAGAAGTACCCACCTCATACCGATCCGGCGGCAGCCGCGACAACCCCTTGGCCGCAATAGCATTGAGCGTGAGTACCTGGTACTTGCTCAGCATGGCAAGGATTCCCCTGTAATTTGGATGGTTTGATTGCTCACGCCCCTACGCACCCTAAAAAGCCTGAAAAGCGGTGAAAAACCGGCTCTTATCCATATTTCCGCGCAAATTCCTGCATAAACTCGATTAACGCGTCCACACCTTCCTCCGGCATGGCATTGTAGATGGAGGCGCGCATACCGCCCACCAAACGGTGGCCCTTGAGGTTTTTCAATCCGGCCTGATCAGATTCTTGCAGGAATACTTTATCCAGACTGCTATCCGCCAGGGTGAAGGGCACATTCATAATGGAGCGATCCTCGGGCCGCACCGGGTTGTGGTAAAAGTCGCTGGCATCGATATAGTCGTATAGCTTCTTGGCCTTACGCCGGTTGATCTCGGCGATCTTCTCCAACCCGCCCTGCGCTTTCAACCATTTGAACACCAGGGAAGCCATATACCAGGGAAAAGTTGCCGGCGTGTTGTCCATGGAACCCGCATCCGCCTGCACTTTCCAGTCCAACAGACGTGGGCAATCTTCACGGGCATGGCCAATCAGATCTTCGCGCACAATGACAATGGCGATGCCGGCCGGGCCGATATTTTTCTGCGCACCGGCGTAAATCATGCCGAACTTGGACACATCAATCGGCTCGGACAGGATACAGGAGGACATATCCGCAATCAGCGGCTTGTCGCCCACATCGGGAATGGTGTGAAACTGCAGCCCGCCGATGGTCTCGTTTGGCGTGTAGTGCACATATTTGGCATTGTCGGACAACCGCCAGGTACTGGGGTCGGGAATTTCTGTGGTGTGCTCCGCCACAATATTCACATTGGCATAGCGCTTGGCCTCGTTCAACGCCTTCTTAGACCATGCCCCGGTATTGAAATAGTCCACCGTATCGCCAGGACGGGTCAGGTTCAACGGAATGGCGGAAAACTGCATGGTAGCGCCCCCATGCAGGAACAGCACACGATAGTTATCCGGAATACCCATCAATTGACGCAGATCCGCTTCGGATTCCTCCGCCACCTGGGAAAATTCTTTACCTCTGTGACTCATTTCCATAATCGACATGCCGGTGCCATGCCAATCGAGAAATTCTGCCTGGGCCTGACGCATCACCGGCTCCGGCAGCATGGCAGGACCTGCACTGAAATTAAACACTCTGCTCATGGATGATTGCTCTCCTCGTCATTTTCATCTTCCTCCGCCGCCACTTTGGCCACATCCACCAACTGCTCGCCCTGCCCCAGGTTCATCAGCTTCACCCCCTGGGTATTGCGGCCGACAACAGAAATTTCCGCCACGGGCGTGCGCACCAGCGTGCCTCGATTGGTGATCAGCACCACTTCGTCCTCGGGCGTGACCGTTACCGCCGCCACCACCTCACCATTGCGCGCGGTGGTTTTAATGGAGATCACCCCTTGCGCGCCGCGACGGGTCTTGCTGTAGTCTTCCACCGGCGTACATTTACCATAACCATTGGCGGTAGCTGTGAGAATCAGCGTACCCGGATGCACGATCTCCATGCTGACAATATGCTGCCCTTCCGGCAGCTTCATGCCACGCACGCCTCGGGCGGTACGCCCCATCACCCGCACCTCATCCTCATCAAAGCGGATCGCCTTGCCCCCGGAAGAAAACAGCATCACTTCTTTGTGGCCATCGGTCAGGGCCGTATCCACCAGCGCATCTTCCTCCATCAGCTCAATGGCGATAATGCCGCCTCTGCGGGGACGGGAAAAATCCGCCAGCGCCACGCGTTTGATGGTGCCACGGCGTGTGGCCATGACCACATACGCATTCTGTTCAAACGCCTTGACCGGCAGGATGGCAGTAATCGACTCCCCCGCTTCCAATGGCAATACATTGACAATCGGTTTACCGCGGGCATTGCGTCCCGCCAGCGGCAACTGCCAGGTTTTCTGCCAATACACCTTGCCCCGATTCGAGAAAAACAGCAGCCAATCATGGGTGTCGGCCACCACCAGCGTCGCCGCTTCGTCTTCCTCCTTCATCTGCGTGGCCGCCTTGCCGCGCCCCCCACGATGCTGAGCGCGGTAGTCACGCAAGGGCTGGGTTTTGATGTAACCATCACGGGAGAGGGTCACAATGCGCGCCTCTTGCGCAATCAGATCCTCGTCCTCCAGATCCTGGTGGTTGTGGTCGATTTCAGTGCGGCGCGCATCGCCGTATTGCTCCTGGATTTCCAGCAACTCCTCGCGCACCACCTCCGTCAAGCGTTGCGGACTGCGCAGAATGTGTAAATATTCGCCAATCCTATCGATCAATCCCTTGTACTCTTCCAGGATCTTCTCCTGCTCTAAGCCGGTCAAACGGTGCAGGCGCATGTCCAAAATAGCCTGCGCCTGCTGGGGCGAGAGGCGATAGACTTCTCCATCGATCAATCCATAGCCGTCTGGAAGCGATTCCGGGCGGGTATCATCCGCCTCCACCCGTTCCAATAGCGCCAGTACATTGCCCGCCGGCCAGTCCCGGGCCAACATGCGTTCCTTGGCCACCGCCGGTGTGGGCGCCGACTTGATCAGCTCGATCATCTGATCGATATTCGACAATGCCACAGCCAACCCTTCCAGCAGGTGGGCCTTCTCCCGCGCTTTGCGCAGGTCATAGATGGTGCGGCGGGTGATAACTTCGCGGCGGTGACGCAGAAACGCCTGAATAATCTCCTTCAGATTCAGCAGCTTGGGTTGGCCGTCGATCAGCGCCACCATATTGATGCCAAAGACACTCTGCAGCGCCGTCTGCTTATACAACTGATTCAGCAGCACCTCCGCCACGGCATCCTTGCGCAGTTCAATGACGATGCGCATGCCCTCCTTGTCCGACTCATCCCGCAAGGCACTGATACCCTCGATCTTTTTCTCCTTGACCAGCTCGGCAATACGCTCGATCAGTTTGGCCTTATTCACCTGATAAGGCAGCTCTGTGACAATAATGGCCTGCTTACCGGATTTATCCGTCTCCACATGGGCCCGGGCACGGATCACCACCCGACCCCGTCCGGTCTCATAGGCCTGACGAATACCCGCGGTACCATTGATAATCGCGCCGGTGGGAAAATCCGGCCCCGGTAGATAATCGGTCAGCTCGCGCACGGACAGAGTGGGATCGTCCAGCAAAGCCACACAGGCCTGGATGGTTTCTGTCAGATTATGCGGCGGGATATTGGTGGCCATGCCCACCGCAATGCCCGATGAGCCATTGATCAGCAAATTGGGAATGCGCGTCGGCAACACCACCGGCTCGGTTTCCGAACCGTCGTAGTTGGGAATAAAATCCACCGTTTCCTTTTCAATATCCGCCAACATCTCATGGGCAATGCGGCTCATGCGGATTTCCGTATAACGCATGGCCGCTGGCGCATCCCCATCGATGGAACCGAAGTTCCCCTGGCCATCAATGAGCACATAACGCATGGAAAACGGCTGCGCCATGCGCACAATGGTGTCATAGACCGCAGAATCCCCATGGGGGTGGTACTTACCGATCACATCCCCCACAATACGGGCCGACTTCTTATAGGGACGGTTCCAGGCGTTGCCCAGTTCATGCATGGCATAGAGTACACGGCGGTGCACCGGCTTGAGGCCATCGCGCACATCCGGCAGCGCGCGGCCGATAATGACGCTCATGGCATAGCTGAGGTAGGACTGCTGCATCTCCTCTTCAAGGGAGACAGGGATAATCTCGCGGGCAAACTCGCTCATGCAATCTGACCTTTTAATGACGCATAAAAACGCTCAGATTATACCCGCTGACAGGCCAGGCTTGCAGGAAGGTTTAAGGCTGAAGGCGGTACGGAATCAGTGATTGAACCAATCAGGACGATGAAAAAGAGAAACCAGCAAAGGATGGCGGAGCGGACGGGACTCGAACCCGCGACCCCCGGCGTGACAGGCCGGTATTCTAACCAACTGAACTACCGCTCCGCTTTGTCAGACTTGGTGGGTGCTGCAGGGATCGAACCTGCGACCCTCGCCTTGTAAGGGCGATGCTCTCCCAGCTGAGCTAAGCACCCGTGGTGTGACAACGGCTGCGAATTATAAGCCCCCCATCTGGCGTGTCAAGGCTTTTTTGCCCAGTATAATGACCCCTATGAACCATGACAGCCAAACACTTGAGCATTTCAACGCCCAGGCCCACCAGTGGTGGGATGAAGCGGGCCCCCTGGCCACATTGCACCATATCAATCCCGCACGGATCCAGTTTGTCACGCGCCACATCGATCCCGACGGCCTACGAATTCTGGATATCGGCTGCGGCGGCGGATTGGTGGCCGAAGCCCTGGCGCAGCAAGGGGCCCAGGTCACTGGCATTGACCTGGCGGAGGAAGCCATCACCACGGCCCGCTTGCATGCCTTGGCGCAAAATCTGTCCATTGACTACCAGGTCATGGCGGCAGAAGACTTTGCCGCCCAACACGAACAGACTTTTGATGCCATCACCTGCCTGGACATGCTGGAACATGTGCCGGATCCGGCCCGTATCGTCCAAGCGGCCGCCCAAGCGCTCAAACCGGGAGGCTGGGCTTTTTTCTCCACCCTGAACCGCACCTTCAAAGCCCGCTGGCTCGCCATCACCGCAGCAGAACACCTGCTGAGGCTGGTTCCCCCCGGCACCCACAAATTCGACCAGTTCATCAAACCCCACGAACTGGATCACTGGGCCCGTGCCGCAAACCTGAGCCTGCGCGATGAAAGCGGGCTGTGTTACAACCCGCTCACCCGCAGTGCGCGCCTGTGCGACGATCTGTCCATCAACTATCTCATGGCCTTTCAGAAAATATGAAGCGAACGATTGCCTGCGTGCTGTTCGACCTGGATGGTACCCTGCTGGACACCAGCTATGATTTTTCCTGGGCGCTGAATACCCTGCGCGCAGAAGAGGGCCTGCCGCCTGTCCCCTACTGGCAGGTCCGTCAGTGCATCTCACAAGGCGGCAAGGCCGTCGTGCAACTGGGCTTTCCTGATGCCACCGCTGATGCATTGGAAAGCCTGCGCCAACGATTTCTCAAGCTATACCACGACCATATTGCCGTACACACCACCCTCTTTCCCACCCTGGATCAGAGCATCCGCACCCTGGCCGACAAGGGCCTGCCCTGGGGCATTGTCACCAACAAACCCGAATGGCTGACCCATCGACTACTGGACCACATTCCCTTTGCTGATCCACCCCGCACAGTGGTGTGTGGAGACACATTACCCGTGCGCAAGCCCCACGCCCAACCGCTGCTTTTGGCCGCGCAGCAGTGTGGCGTAGCCGCAGAAAACTGCCTCTACATCGGCGACCACCCCCGGGATATCGAAGCCCCCCTCAACGCCGGCATGCTCAGTGGCGCCGCCTTGTACGGTTACCTGCCGCAAAAGGTGGACCCCATGCAGTGGCCGGCTCACTTCTTTTATCACACCCCGGTGGACATTCTCAGACACCTGGAGCAGCTATGAAACAGACCGCCTTTATTACCGGCGCCGGCGGCGCCCTGGGACACGCCTTAAGCCTTAAGCTTGCCGAAACCCATCAGCATATTGTGCTGCACGATGCCAACCTCTCCCTGCTGGAGCCAGTCTATGACGCCATTGAGGCAGCCGGACAGGGCCAACCCGCCCTGTTTCCCCTGGACTTTCGCCAGGCAGGCGCCAATGAATTCAACCAGTTGGCCCAGGCACTTGAAGAAAACTATGCACAAATCGACACCCTGGTGCTCAATGCGGCCAGCCTCCCCGCCTTCACCCCCCTGGCTCACTTCGACCCCATGCAGTGGTATGAAGTCCTGCAAATCAACCTCAACGCCCACTTCCATATCCTGCAGGCCACACTTCCCCTGCTGAAAAGCGGCGCGGCGGTGATCGCCATCTCCGATGAGGCCATTGCTCAGCCCAAAGCCTACTATGGCGCCTATGCCGTGGCCAAGGCGGGATTGGAACAGCTCATTCGCCTGCTGAGTAGCGAACGGGATGATCTGACCTGTCGGATTGTACGTCTGCCCCCCTTCCAGAGCGACCTACGCCAGCGTCTCTTTCCCGGCGCAGACAATACTCGCCTGCCCAGCGCCAAGGAAATGGCCCAACGGGTGCTTGATCACCTCTAAAGGCCACGTCGCCTTTGGAATGGTGTCAGCCCTACAGCGTTGCTTGTTTCCTACAGGGCAAGCCACTTATTACCCACTCTTATCGCAACCGAGCAACTGCCCAACGGCGATGCCCTGATCATTGGCGGGCACCTGCTCTGGCCAATAAAGCGGCGGCAAATGATCGGGCCAGTGGCGACGGATCAGCTCGATCAGCGTCAGGTTTTGCATCACGCCACCGCCCAACACCACGCCCGCCACCGTCTCATCCACACTTTGATCCACCCAGTGCACCAACGTCTGTGCTAATCCCAAATAGAAACGGGCGCACAGCGCTGTCGCCTGCTCACCCTGCGCCAAACGCTGCAGTAGATCAGGCCACACCGGTCGGGCATCCAACAATCCCTCATCGGTTATCGCAAACGGCGCCGGTTCAACTGTCCGCCAGTCCACCGTCTGAACCGCCGCTTCGGTCAACATGGCCGCCTGACCCTCAAAACTCATGGTCTCCAGCCACAGGCCCGTCAACGCCGCCAGAGCATCGAACCAGCGCGCCACACTGGTGCTCTGCGGCGCGTTCAGCCCCTGCGCCCAGGCCTGATACAGCAGCTTAAGCGGCTTATGCTGCAAACGCGTCACCACCTCGGCATCCACCTGCTGCCAATCTGCGCCCATACTCTGCCACAACAGGGCCAGCAGCACCCGCCACGGCTCCCGCTGCGCTCGGGCGCCGCCCAGCAGACGAAAAGGCAACGCATGACTCAGACGCTGGCATGCCCCCTTACGCCAGCGCAACAGCTCCCCGCCCCACAGGCCACCTGCCTCACCATAACCCAGACCGTCCAGTACCAGCCCCAGGTAAGTATCCTTGACAGATAACCCATGCTCCACAATCACCGCGCCCACATGGGCACAATGGTGCTGCTGTTCACACACCGGCTTGCCCTGTTGCTGGGCAAAGGCATGGCTGAAATACCCCGGATGCAGGTCGCAGACAATACTGTCAGGCCTATGGGCATAGAGCTGGTGCAGATCTCTCCAGGCCTGCTCATAGGCACCATGGGCGGCCAAATTTTCCAAATCCCCCAGATACTGGGACAATACCCAATCTTCTGTCCGCGCCAGGGCAATGGCCCCTTTCAGGTCAGCACCCGTAGCGCTAAGTGGACGGGCGCGGTGATCCGACGGCCAGTTTCCATGCAGCGGCGCCAACCCCCGTGCCAGGCGCAAAACCTGGGCTTGCTCGCCGCTCAGCGGACAGATACGCACCACCGAATCCTCCAGACGGCGCACAATAGGGCGGTTATGTCCCACAATGCCCGCCAGCTCTGGGCCAAAGGTCTTCAGCACCGCTTCATCTTCATATAACTGCGGCTGACCGCTCCCATTACAACTGGTCATCACCACCACCCCCGCAAAGGCCTGCAACAGGGCATGGTGCAAGGGCGTATGCGGCAGCATAAAGCCCAATTGGGCCTGTCCCGGCGCAACCAGTGCGGCCAAGGGGTCCCCCGGTTTTTTTTCAGCCGCCGATTTTTGCCGCAGCAATACAATGGGCGAGGCGGGGTTTTCGAGCCATTTTTGGCCAATTTGAGGGATATGGACGTATTGATGGACCATTTCCAGCGTGGCCATTAACGCGAAGGGCTTGTGAGGACGGCGCTTGAGCTGACGCAGCCGCGCCACGGCCGCTTCATCATGGGCAGAGCAAAGCAGATGGAACCCACCCAGACCCTTGATGGCCCAGATGGCACCCCTTTGCAGACTTGCGGCAATTTCCGCTACCAGCGGAAATAGGTTATCCACCCGCTCTCCCATCCATCGACCCTCATGCCAACGGTAATACATCAGATGAGGGCCACAGACGGGACAGGCGTTGGGCTGGGCGTGAAAGCGGCGGTCACGGGGGTCGTCATACTCCGCCTGACAGACAGGACACATGGTAAACGGCGCCATGCTGGTGTGCGCCCGATCATAGGGCATGGCGGTGATAATGGAATAGCGCGGGCCGCAATGGGTGCAGTTGGTAAACGCATAGCCATAGCGCCGATTATCGGGATCGAATACCTCCGCCAGACAAGCGGAACAGGTGGCCGCATCCGCCGGCACCCGGGTGGTCATGGCCCCGGATGCCGATGCAACAATGCGAAAGTCGTCCACTGTTAGACGCGCCATGGGCTGCCAGCTCACCGCGTCCACCTGCGCCAACGGAGGGGCTTTTTGCTGCAGCGCCTTGATCAATGCCTGCAGTTTCTCCTCCGTACCACAGGCCTCAATCACCACCCCCTGCCCATCGTTCCACACACGCCCGCGCAAACCTAACGCCGTAGCCTGTTGCCACACAAAGGGGCGGAACCCCACCCCTTGCACCACCCCTTTGACCTGAATACGCCAACAGACCATCAGTGCACCGTACACACCATGCAAGGATCAAAAGAGCGTACCACATGATGCACCACCGGCGCCTGGCCCGCTTCTTCCCCCACCTGCAATCCAACCAACGCCTGCTCCAACGGTCCCGGCGTCCCGGTGGCATCCCGAGGCGAGAAATTCCAGGTGGTCGGGGCGATGATCTCATAATGGCGGATGAGGCCCTGCTCCGCTTCGATCCAGTGCAACAGACCACCCCGTGCGGCTTCCACCAAGCCCAAACCATGGCCGCTAAAATGGGAGTCATAAGGCCGATTCCAATCCTCATCCGGGTTCAACTGATCGGTCCACTGGCGCATTAACCCTGGCAGGCGCATCAGCTCCCACAAGCGCCCCAATACCCGCGTGGCCACCACACTGCCCCACCGGCGCATCAGTGCCTGCATCAGCGGCACACCCGCCATCACCTGGCGCGCCAAGGCGCCACACTCAAACACCTCACCATCCAGTCGTGGTGCCTTACAAAAGGTATAGGCCTGCTGTTTATGCACATCCGGTTGCACCTGCGCCTGCCACGGCGCACCACCCTCACCGCGGTAGCGGGCGTGGGTAATATCTTCAGTAATGGTTTGGGTATTCAGTTGACTCACCTGACCCTCGCGCCAGATGCCGGATGCAAACACCCGCCCGCCATTTGGGTCAGGGTAGTTGCCATAGCTGAACAGCCGACCGGGCGTCCGCCCCACCTGCCACAAATCCAAAGCGTCACACAACAGCAGAAAACGCCCCAGATCACCGCCGGATACCACCTTGCGCAACTGCGCTTCTGTCTCCACCGCCAGCACCGCCGCCAAGGGCACGCCACCGGTGAGCGTTTCCACCAGAAAATGTTCAAACTGCCCGATCATCACCTGCAATCGGGCGATTTCGCTGCGCTGCAAGACCCGAGTCGTCCCGCCCGGCTGAATGGCTAAGGTATGAGGCCAGTGCCCGCCCAGCAGCCCTAGAATATGCAACCACTGGGCCCGAGCCTGTAACACACGGGGCAACACCTCCCCCCGCATGGGGGTAAAACGGCGTGCCACCTCAGGGTACCAGTCATAATCGGCATAGGCCTCAGCAACAAAATCGGGCATAAAGAACAGATAGAAATGGGTCAGATGATCGGCGGCATTTTCACAGGCCAGCATCAGGTTTGTGGCCCACTGCCCAGAAGGCGGTGGCGTAATAGCAGCGGCTTGAGCCAGTGAGGCCGCAGCAGCCACTGATTGGGAAACCGAGCAGATACCACAGATGCGCGGTGCATAGACCAGCGCATCCGTCACCGCCCGTCCTGCCAGCAACCACTCGAAACCGCGAAATAGGGTGGAGTTGACCCAGCCCGCTTTCACCACCCCATCGACCACCTCCAGTTGAACTTCCAGATCCCCTTCCACACGATTGAAAGGGCCGATTCTGATCCGCCGACTCACAGCTTGATCTCTTTAACGGGGGGTGGAAGCTGCGGCCGTTCAGCGGTGGCATTTTTCTTCAGCCGCTCGGGTGTGGCCGCTTTCGCCAGGGAGGATAAGGCGATAAACCACGCCTTGGGCATATCCGTGGGCAGGCCGACGGGAATTCCACCCAGTTTGGGGGTTTCCTGATAGGCGTGACGACGGGTGCCAAAGGTGGGCGCGGTGCAGTCTATACAGGGATAACCCGCGTCGGTGCAACACCCCTGTCCATTCCAGCTACGCTGGTTGCAGTCGGCATGGGCCAGGGTGCCCATGCAGCCCAGATGCTCCATCATGCAACCTAGCTCACCCAGGTGCTCCGCGCTGGCCTTGTATTCATAATATTCATTGCGGCTGCAACCGTGATGCACCAGCTTGTCTGCATAGAATCGGGGACGGTTCAATGGGTCCAGATCCGCCTCATCCAATGCATCCTGCTGCAGAAGCAGCAGTGTTTCAGTCACCCAGTCAGGATGAACAGGACAACCGGCAATATTGATCACCGGAAGCCCCGCACGACTACGAAACGTTGCAGACAGCAAACCACCGCTGAGGTGATGCGCATACTGCAACCCTACCGCCTCACCGGGATTGGGCCCAGCCGCCGTGATACCGCCAAAAGCGGCGCAACTGCCCACCGCCACCACATAACGAGCCTGTTCGATAAAACGCAACAGCACATCCCGCATACTGGCATCCATGCCCGCGGCGATATGATAGGCGCCGCTCTCATCCGGTCCGGTCATGACTGCACCTTCAAGGCACAGCACATCCAGTGACCATTCACCCTGCTCCACCGCAGCCAACAGGCCGGGCAAACCCTTAGGCAATTGGGGGGATAGGGAGGGGAAATAGCGCCAACGCCACCCTTGCAACTGGGACAAGCTCAGCAGGTCCGGCTGCTCGGCACACAGCAAGGACATGGTGCACCCCGAACAGCCACCACTTTGTAACCAGACAATATTCATCCGTGCGCCTCCGGTAAGCACAGCTGGAAAACCGCCCCGCCTTCTGGATGATTCCAGGCGCTCAACTCCCCGTCCATCTCCCGGGTCAACTCATAACTGATGCTCAACCCCAGCCCTGTTCCTTGCCCCACCGGCTTGGTGGTAAAAAACGGCTCAAAAATCTTATCCAGCAGCTTAGGAGAAATACCTGGACCAAAATCGCGCAACCTGACACATAGGCGATTAGCGCTCCTACTACCGCTGATAACCAGTTTAAGGGGCTGTTCCGCCATGGCTTCCAGTGCGTTCTGCACCAGATTGATCAAAACCTGTTGGAGTCTGCCCGGATGCGCCTGAACCTGCCAGGTGTCCGGCAGATCCCATTGCAGTTGTAGGACAGGTTGTGTAGGACGACTCTTGACCACCCAGTTAATTGCCTCCTCCACCTGCTGGCGTAGCCTCAATGGTTCCGTATGGTCCGTCTCCATACGGGTAAATTGCTTAAGCTGCGCAATCAATTGGCTGATGCGTTGCACACCTTCGGTGGTGCCCTCGATCAGGATCGGGATGTCGTCCCAGATCTTATCGACAGACGACTCAGTCACTGGACAATGCTGCTGCAACATGGATAAATACAGTTGCAGCGTTTTCAGATTGGCATAGACGAAGCTCACCGGATTGTTCAACTCATGGGCCACACCCGCCACCAATCGGCCCAACGCGGCCATCTTTTCAGAGTGCACCATTTTTTGTTGAGTCTGCTTAAGCTGCTTATGGGCGTTACGCAAGGCGGAATAGGCTTCCAGCAACTCACCGATGGGGCGTCCGATCATCACCCGACCCAGATCCACCGGACAATTTTCCTGTTGACAGCTACAGCGCACCGCCAGAGGAATCTCATGGATACGCCCTTTCAACACCACCTGCACCTCTGGCGCCTCCAGAGCGGTTTGATGAGTGCTCTCCATACGTGCCCGCTGTGCTTCATCGACAAGCAGATAACGCCAAACCGACCGACCGATCACCTCGTCTTGCGTAAAGCCGCTTAATGCTTCAAAAGCCCGATTGACCTGGGTAATATGAAACGCATCGTCCACCACCACCAGCACATCGGACATGGTAGCCAGAATAGCGCTGATAAACTGATGGGCCTGCTCCAACTGGGCATTTTTCTGCTCCAGCTCCACCTGATACGCGACCGAGCGGGCATAAGCTTCCTCGGTCTTTTGTAATACCTCGATCCATGCGGCATCATCAAACCCGTCCAATACCCGGACATCATCAGGCAATTTTGGCTGGTTCATATGCGCATCTTACCGGGCACCTATGAAAAAAGCAGTACGATTGCAAACCTTGCCGTACAAAAGACGCCAAGCGCAAAGTTCTTAACAGATTCGCGGCAGCTGCTCGCCAACCAGCTTATCCAGGATCCGATGACTGCCAAAAGTGGTGCGCACCACCACCCGACCGGCATGATCTTCAACCACCTCGCCAATCACAGCGGCCTGCTCACCTTCAGGTCGGGCGCGCATGGCGGCCAGAATGGCATCTGCAGCATCGGCGGCCACCGCTGCCAGTAATTTGCCCTCATTGGCCAGATACAGCACATCCAGCCCCAATACATCACAGAAACCATGCACCTCCTCCGGTACCGGAATGGCGGCTTCATCCAATACGATGCCCAGATTGCTGCCTTGGGCAAACTCATTGGCCACCGAGCCCAAGCCGCCGCGGGTGACATCGCGAATGGCATGAACCTCACCGGCATCCAGCATGGCTTTAACCAAACCGTGCAGCGGTTGACAGTCGGAATGCAGGTCACTTTCCAGCGCCAGCTCGCCCCGGGCGATCAAGATGGCAGCGCCATGTTCCCCCAAGGGGCCGGAAAGGAGTAAACGGTCGCCCGGTTGAATACGGTGAATCCCTAAATCAACCCCTTGCGCAATCCAGCCCACGCCTGCGGTGGTGATGAACAGACCATCCGCATGCCCCCGTTCAACCACCTTAGTGTCGCCTGTGACAATCTGCACCCCTGCTTGCTGAGCCGCCTGCGCCATATCGGCGAGAATATCGATCAGCGTTTCAATGGCCAGCCCCTCTTCCATGATCAGACTGCAGCTCAGATATAAAGGCTGGGCACCGGAAACCGCCAGATCATTCACCGTCCCATTGACCGCCAGATGACCAATGGACGCACCCGGGAACTGCAGCGGCGTGACCACATAGCCATCGGTGGTCATGGCCAGACGCCCTGGCCCCAACCCCGCGACATCCAGGCGCGCCGCATCTTCCAGCGGCCCACCAGTCATGCCAAACAGCGGCGCAATCACGCCACTGATCAGCTCATCCATCTGCTTACCGCCGGCGCCATGGCCCAGGTGAATACGCTGCCCCGCCCACTGCTGCTGCAGGGCCTTGCGACATTGTTCTACTGTCTGGTTCATATGGTGCGACTCCGCGTCACCTCAGAAACGGGAATCTGTACCGAACCGTAGTTGTAATAAGCGGCACAGGCACCTTCTGAGGAGACCATCAAGGCGCCAATCGGGGTTTCCGGGGTACAGGCCGTGCCAAACAACTTGCACTGATGGGGTTTCAGCACGCCCTTGACCACTTCGCCGCACTGGGCAGCATCGGGGTCGGCGATCTTGCGCCGCGGCAAGTCAAACTTTTTCTCGGCATCCCACTGGGCATATTTCTCCCGCATCTGCACCCCGGAGTGGTCGATAGAACCCAACCCACGCCACTCGAAATAGGGGCGCAGCTCAAAGACATCGTTGATCGCCATCAACGCATGACGGTTGCCCGCTTCCGGCACGATACGGTTGTATTGATTTTCAATCTCGGCGCGGCCCTCCACCAGCTGTTTGACCAGCATATAGACCGACTGCATGATATCCAACGGCTCAAACCCCGCCACCACCAATGGCCGCTTGTAGTCTTCAGCGATAAAACGATAGGGCCGGGTGCCGATGATCATGCTCACATGGCCGGGGCCGATGAAGCCATCCAACTGCATATCCGGAGAATCCAGCATGGCCTTGATGGTAGGAATAATGGTGATATGGTTGCAGAACAGGGAGAAGTTGTTGATTCCCATCTGCGCCGCCTTTTGTACCGTCAAGGCGGTAGAGGGCATGGTCGTCTCAAAACCCAGCCCGAAAAACACCACCTCTTTGTCCGGATTTTGCTGTGCCAGCTTAAGCGCATCCAAGGGGGAATAGACCATGCGCACATCCGCTCCATCCGCCTTGGCCTGTAGCAGCGACTTTTCCGATCCTGGTACGCGCATGGCATCGCCAAAGGTGGTGAAAATCACATTGTCCCGCTCAGCCATACTGACACAGTCATCCACCACCCCCATGGGCAGTACGCACACCGGACAACCCGGCCCGTGCACAAACTCGATCTCGTCCGGCAACAATTGGTTCAATCCATAGCGGAAGATGGAATGGGTATGCCCACCGCACACTTCCATAAACTGCAGAGGACGCCTGTGGCTGTCCGGTACCTGTTTAACCAGCTCACCGATCGCCCGGGCAATCTTCTGCGCCTGGGCGCCGTCGCGAAAATCCCTGACAATATCCATATCACTTCACCTTTCGTTCTCGTGCATTGGCCAGCAGGGTATGCACCAAATCCCACAAAATATGGTAAGCGGTCAGATGACACTCTTGAATTCTGTGCACGCTGTTGGTGGGCGCTATCAGGCAGATGTCTACCGCATCTGAACGGGCCATCTCGCCCCCATCCATGCCGGCAAACCCAAGCGTATGCAACCCTAATGCCTTAGCCTTTTCAAAGGCGCGCATCAAATTGGCCGAATGGCCGGAGGTGGAAAAACCGACCAAAAGATCCCCCTCTCGCCCATAGGCGATCAACTGGCGGACAAAAGCATTATCAAAACCCAAATCATTGCTGGTGGCGGTTACGGTGGTCACATCACAACCCAAATTCAGCGCCGGCAATGCGGGACGGCCGGCCGTGACCGGATGGAGAAACTCCAGCGCCAGATGACTGGCATCACAGTTGGAACCACCATTGCCCATGGTGAACATCTGCCCCTGGTTTTCATAAACCTGGGCCATCATGCGGGCAGCTGCAACAAATGCATCCCGTTGCGAGGTAAAAAACTGCTGCTTTGCCTCAACACTCTCTGTTACTTTCTGCTCAATAGAAGCCTGCAGATCCGCATCGGAAACCGCTGGCGTCATCTTTCCCTCATCAGAAAAGGGATACAGGGCAGAAAGGATGTCATCACTCATCCTACCCCTCCCAGCATCTGTTCAGTCTGGCGAATATCATCCAGAGCCTCCTGCACCTCTCCTAACTCTTCCAGGATCGCCAGGGTACGCGCCGCCTCCTCTTCATCGATCACGCTCATGGCAAAGCCCACATGCACCAAAACCCATTTGTCCATCAACGCATCCATGCCCTGATCCGGATCCACCACGCAGGAAACATCCACTTCCCGACGCACTCCGCCGATATCCACCAGCGCTACATGCTGTACCGCATCCCGAATTTCAATCACCTTTGCCGGCACACCCAGACACATCGTACTCACTCCTTTCTCTTGCCTTCCATGGGCTCAACCCGCCCGGGTCGCCCCTTCTTTTTTCTCCAAACCATACCGTTGGATCTTCTTATGCAATCCGACCCGAGAGAGGCCCAGCTCTTCCGCCACCCGGGTTTTATTCCAGTGATGACGGATCAGCGCCTCTTTGATGACCCGCTTCTCATAGGCCTCCACCCGCTCCTTCAGACTGCCGCCCAGCGAGTCAATCCAACTCAACTCCGTCTCATTTTCCTCCGGCAACCCGCGCAGAACCCGTGGAGACAGGTGCTCCGCCTGCAGCGGCTGGCCTTCCGGTGTCATGACAAACATCCGTCCAATCTCATTTTGTAATTCACGGATATTGCCTGGCCAGTGATAATGCATCAAAGCCTCCATGGCCTCATCCTCAATACCGCAGTTTTCCCGCCCATATTGCTCCGACAATACCGCCAGCATATGCTCCACCAAAAGCGGTATATCATCCTTGCGTGCCTTCAAGGGCGGCAACTGCAAGACAAACCCGGCCAGACGATAATAGAGATCCTCACGAAACCGGCCCGTTTTCACCAGCTCGTCCAGATCATGATGGGTGGCGGCGATAATGCGCACATCCACCGAGCGAGGCCGACTGTGTCCCAAGGGGCGCACCTCGCCCTCCTGCAGCACGCGCAGCAACTTGACCTGAAAAGCCGGCGACAGATCGCCCACTTCATCGAGAAAGAGTGTGCCCCCATCCGCCTGTTCAAACAGCCCTTCATGATCCTGATAGGCGCCGGTAAAGGCGCCTTTTTTATACCCAAACAGCT
>DQVN01000008.1 GCA_015661715.1 Sulfurivirga caldicuralii | reverse complement strand
GAAGAAACCGGTGGCAGGCTGGCGGCCTGGTGGGGCTGGAATTGTTTAGCGCGGGCCTCTTCATCCAATAAGGAAAAACTGGAGGTGCCTTGTGGCGCTGCTGTTGCTGTTGGCTCATCCGTTGTATTCGCTATTTCTGTCTTCTGGTCAGGTGTGGAGGGTAGGGGTGTGGCTTCGAGTGGTTCATCTCGGGTGTGGGCCGGTTCGGTTTGCGCAACTGGCTCGGGCGCTGGTGCAATTGCCGGGCGATGGGGCATTGCTGTGGATGGGGGGATTTCCGCCGATGGTGCAGCGTCCGTTTGCTGTCCATCGGGATGCTGTCCAGCCTGATCACGGCCCAGGGCCGCCGTACTCGTCGCTGCGGGGGTGCTGGATTGGGGCGTGGCTGCTTGATGGTTCGCCTGGACTGTTGTGGCGCTTGTCTGTTGCGCTTCATCGATCATCAATTTGGCGGTGATGAGCCCGGTCAAGATGGCCAGCAGCAGCCACAAAGCCCGCTTTTTGGGAGTCAGACGAGGGGAAGCGTGCATGGTCAACTGCTGCTGAGCCTGATCAAAACCCTGCTGAAAGTAGTCCCGCAGGGTGCGATCGGTACGGATGGTCAATGGCATCTCCCGCAGGGACTTGCCTTGTTGGGCAAAACGGTAGCCCTTTTTGAAGGCCCACAAATGCTCGGCATTGTCCGTATGCGGCAGGCGCATCATGCGCTTAGTCTCCCTCCCGATCGAACAGGGCATCCACAAAAGCGCGGGCATTGAATACCTGCAGGTCATCAATGCTTTCGCCTACGCCAATAAAGCGAATCGGCACCTTGAGGCGCTCCGCCAGCGCCACCAGGATACCCCCTTTGGCCGTACCATCCAGTTTGGTCAGGGTGATGCCGGTGAGCCCCACGGCCTCGTTGAAGATGCTGGCCTGGTTTAGCGCGTTTTGCCCGGTGGAGGCGTCGATGACCAGCATCACCTCATGGGGGGCGGTCTCATCCAGTTTGGCCATCACGCGCTTGATCTTCTTCAACTCCTCCATCAGATTGCTTTGGGTGTGTAGGCGCCCGGCGGTATCACAGATGAGCACATCCACGCCCCGCGCCTGGGCCGCTTGCAGGGCATCGAAGATCACCGCTGCACTGTCGGCCCCGGACTGTTGGGCGATGACCGGTACCTGGTTGCGCTCGCCCCAGGTCTGCAACTGCTCCACGGCGGCGGCGCGGAAGGTGTCGCCAGCGGCCAGCATCACCTTTTTACCCTCGTTTTGCAGCCGCTTGGCCAACTTGCCTATGGTGGTGGTTTTGCCCACGCCATTGACACCGACGACCAGGATGACATAGGGTTGTTTGTGCGTATCCACCACCAGCGGCTGGCTGACGGGTTGCAGAATCTCCAACAATTGCTGGCGCAGGGCTTCCATCAGCGCTTGGGGATCCTTCAGCGTCTTGCGCGAGACCTGTTCGGTCAGGTTTTGGATAATCCGATCTGTGGCCTCAACCCCCACATCGGCGGTGAGCAGCACCATCTCGATCTCTTCCAGCAGCGCCTCGTCAATCTGTTTTTTGCCCGCAATCAGGCTGCTGATGGCCTCAGTAAAGCCCTTGCGGGTTTTGGCCAGCCGCTGTTTCAGGCGGGTGAAGAAGCCCGCTTTTGCGGATTTTTCAGGCGGCGCATCAGCCTCTGGTGCCTGGATGGGCCCGGTGTCAGCCGATGCCGGTTTTGTTTCTGTTCGCTGCCCTTCAGGCGGGGCTTTCGCGGGTGCCTCTGCTGCTTCGATGGCTTCAGGTTGAGAGGGTTTAGCGGGCGTGTTTTGCCCTGCGGCGTCGGTTTTTTTCTGTTTGTTTTTGCCCTTAAACAGTCCAAACATGGGTTTTTGCCTTGAATTCGCTCCAATTGCCTTATTATAAGTGCAATTCCTTTATGAACAGGGTAAGGCATATGACACCTTGGCGCACAGGTTGGATTGCTATTTGGCTGTGGGGCTGGGTCTTGGCAGCACAAGCGGCCATCTTTCAGACCCAGTTGGATAATGGCATGACCATTTTGGTTAAAGCGGATCACCGGGCGCCCGTGGTGGCGCATATGGTGTGGTATCGGGTGGGTGCCAACTATGAGCTCAACGGTATCACCGGTATCTCCCATGTGCTGGAGCATATGATGTTCAAAGGGACGGAAAAGCTGGCACCCGGTGAGTTTTCCCGTCGAGTGGCGCGCTTGGGCGGGCAGGAAAATGCCTTCACCAGCCGGGATTACACCGCCTATTTTCAGACGGTGGGTAAGCAACATCTGGCGCAGGTGATGGCCTTGGAAGCGGAGCGGATGCGTCATTTGAAGCTGGCGGAAGACCAGTTTCAAAAAGAGCGGAATGTGGTGCTGGAGGAGCGGCGCTGGCGGGTGGAGGATAACCCGGAGGCGCGTCTGTTTGAGCTGTTTCGTGCTCAAGCGTTTGTCAACAGCCCCATGCGCCATCCTGTCATCGGCTGGCGGACGGATATTGAGGCCTTGACCCTGGCGGATCTGGCCGACTGGTATAAGCGCTGGTATGCGCCCAATAACGCCATTTTGGTGGTGGTGGGCGATGTGCAGGCGGATGAGGTGGTGGCGCTGGCCAAGCAATACTACGGTGCGTTCAAGGCGGAAACCATCCGCCCACCCAAGCCGCAGAAAGAGCAGCGGCAACAGGGCGAGCGCCGCCTGACCCTGAAAGCGGCGGTGGAAGTGCCCACGGTCGTCATGGGTTTTCATGTGCCCTCTCTTTTGACCGCAGAGAATGAAAAGGAAGCCTGGGCCTTAGAGCTGGCTGCCGCTGTGCTGGCGGGGGATGCCTCCAGTCGTCTGGCTCGCCAATTGGTGCGGGGGCGTAAGGTGGCCGCCATGGCCGATGCGGGTTATAACGCCACCGCCCTGTGGGATCCCCTGTTTACCCTCAGCGCCCGACCCGCCCAGGGGCAAAGTGTAGAGATGCTGGAGCAGGCCCTGTGGGCAGAGGTGGAGAAGCTAAAGCGCGAGCCGGTCTCTCAGGCGGAGCTAGCGCGGGTGCTGGCGCAAGCGGAGGCCCAGCAGGTGTACAGTCGCGATTCGGTCATGGGGCAGGCCATGGTAATGGGCATGTTGGCCAGTGTGGGTCTGCCGCCGGATTTGGCGGATCGTTGGGCGGAAAAGCTGCGCCAGATCACGCCGGCGGATATTCAGGCGGTGGCGCAAAAGTATTTCACCCGTGAGAACCTGACCGTGGGTGTGCTGCTGCCCAATGGAGAGAAACCGCACAAGGTGCCGCGTGCCATGATGGGAGGGCATGTTCGATGAGAAGTTGGCTGTTACTGTTAGGCGTGCTGTTGAGCTGGAGTTTGCAGGCCGCACCGACGATCGAAACCTGGCATACCCGTAATGGTGCCAAGGTGCTGTATGTGCATGCGCCAGCGCTGCCCATGGTGGACATTGAGGTGCGCTTTGATGCCGGATCCGCCCGGGATGGGCGGGCCTGGGGTGTGGCGGCAATGACCGCCGCACTGCTGGATACGGGAACGCAACAGCATGATGAGGAGGCGATTGCCGAAGGCTTTAACCGCCTGGGGGCCCAGTTTGGCGTCGATGTTGGGCGCGACAGCGCCGCCTTTACCCTGCGCACCCTGACCCGAGCGGGCATTTTCCAACCAGCGGTGGCGCTGTTTGCGCAGGTGCTCAGCCAGCCCACCTTTCCCGAGGCACCCTTTGCCCGGGTGCGCACCAATACATTGACCGCCCTCAAGGTGGCGGAAACCAAACCCGGGACCGTGGCCAGCCGCCTGTTCTGGCGTCATCTCTATGGCGATCACCCTTATGCCCATCCGGTCAGCGGCACCCAGGAGACGGTGCAGCGGCTGAGCGTGGCACAGGTGAGGGATTTTTATCGGCGCCATTATGTGGCGCGTAATGGGCAGATCGCCATTGTGGGGGATCTGGATCGCAAGGCGGCGCAGCAGTTGGCCGAACAGATCATGGGGCAACTGCCTGCGGGCCAGAAGGCAGCGCCGCTACCCCCGCCTAAACCGCTGAGCAGCGCCCGAGAAGTGGTGCAGCCCTTTGATGCGAGCCAGACCCATTTGTATATCGGCCAATTGGGCGTGCGCCGCGGTCATCCGGACTACTACGCCCTGTTTTTGGGCAACCACCTGTTCGGTGGGGCAGGGTTTTCCAGCCTGCTGATGGAAGAGGTTCGGGAAAAGCGCGGTCTGGTCTATGGGATCTCCAGTTATTTCATCCCCATGCGGGTGGCCGGGCCCTGGTTGATCAACCTCTCCACCAAGAACGCCTCCGCCGATGAGGCCCAGCGGGTGGTGCGTGAGACGCTGAACGCTTTTTTGCGTCAAATCGATCCTGAAAAATTGCAGGCCATCAAAGACAACCTATTGGGTGGCTGGCCCCTGCGCTTTGACAGCAACCGGGAACTTTTGGGATATATCGGCATGATCGGCTTTTATGACCTGCCGCTGGATTACCTGGAGCGCTTCCCTAAGGCCATCCAGCGCCTCAGTGCGGATGATGTTCTGCGTGCCTGGCGGCGCCATGTCCACCCGGACAAACTGCTGACCGTGCGTTTGGGTCGGGTATCGTCCCATGAGCAGCCATAGTGGACATATCCGCATTATCGGTGGGCAGTGGGCGCGACGGCGATTGCCGGTGGCGCCCGTGCCCGGTTTGCGCCCCACCGGGGATCGCATGCGTGAGACGCTGTTCAACTGGTTGCAGTTTGAGTTGCCGGGCGCGCGGGTGCTGGATGCGTTCGCCGGTACCGGTGCTTTAGGTCTGGAAGCCCTTTCCCGCGGTGCGGCTCAGGCAGTATTTGTCGAACGCCATCCTAAAGCCGTTCGCCAGCTGCAGACCAACCTGCACACCCTGAAGGCCCAGGGGGCGCAACTGGTGCACACCGATACCCTGCGCTATCTGGGCGGTGCGCCTGAGCCGTTTGATATCATTTTTGTGGATCCTCCCTTTGCCGAGCAACTGCAACAGGCGGTAGTGGAACGCCTGGCGGCCGGGTGGGTGCGTCCAGGCGGCTGGGTCTATGTGGAGCAGCCGCGGGCCCAGGCGCTGCCTCAGGTGCCTGATCACTGGTCGTTGCACCGGGATAAAGCCGCAGGTCAGGTGCGCTACCTGCTCTATCACACAGGAGAGGCCGAATGAATATTACCGCTGTCTATCCGGGAACCTTTGATCCCATCACGAATGGTCATACTGATCTGATCTGCCGCGCCAGCCGCTTTTTCGACCGCATTATTGTGGCGGTGGCCGACAATCCCAATAAACAGCCCCTGTTCACCCAGGCGCAACGCATCCAACTGGCCGAGGCGGTATTGGCCGACAATCCTAAGGTGAGCGTGCAGGGCTTTTCCGGCTTGCTGGTGGATTTTGTCCATCAGGTGGGTGCCCAGGCGATCCTGCGCGGCCTGCGGGCAGTATCCGACTTCGAGTATGAGTTCCAACTGGCCACCATGAACCGCCGCCTGGCACCGGATGTGGAGACCCTCTATCTCACCCCGGCCGAACAGAACACCTTTATCAGCTCCACCCTGGTGCGAGAGATCGCCGCTTTGGGGGGCGATGTCACCCCGTTTGTCCACCCTGAGGTGGCTGCAGCGCTGCAGGAAAAATGGCAGAAATAGTGTTTGTCTACGGCTCTTTGAAGCGGGGTGGGCGCTTTAACCCTGTGCTCTCCCGCGCCCGTTTTTTGGGCGAGGCGGTGACCTGCGAGCCGTATCTGCTGCATCTGGGGTGGAACTGGCCGTTGTTGATCGAGCGGGCACCGTCTGCATGGACAGCGCCTGTCTGCGGCGAGCTCTATGCGCTGGATCGGCTCACCTTGAGGCGGGTGGATGAGATTGAAGACAATGGGCGGCTGTATCAGCGCAAGCAGGCGTGCGTCCGCTTGGGCACGCGTCCGCTTCAGGCCTGGATTTACTTTGCTAAAAGCGCGAAATTGATCAAAAAGGCCCTTAAACACCCAAAAACCGCCTTTTCCCCGCATAAACCGTGTCAAATCTTCGAGGTGAAAAATGAGCGTGGAAGATTTTAGGGGGACCCCTTGTGGCAAGCTGCACAACGCCGTGCTGATTACTGGCGCTGGCCAGCGTATTGGCCATTATCTGGCGCGCAAGTTTCTGGAGGAGACCGATTGGCCGGTGCTGTTCACCTACCGCACGCCGCGGCCTGGCGTCACCGAGCTGGAGGCTGCCGGCGCCCGTGGATTGATGGTGGATCTCACCGTGCCCGATGCTGCGGAAAAGGTGGCCCGTTTTGTCGCCGACCAGGCCGTCAGCCTGCGGGCGCTGATCCACAATGCTTCTTTGTGGCTGAAGGATGAGGCCCTGGCCACCTCACCGGCGCAGCTTCAAGCACTGGTGCGTTTGCACATGCAGGTGCCCTATGAACTCAACCGCCTGCTGGTCAGCTTCCTGCGCGCCGCCAGTGCCGATTTGAAGGACATTATCTCCCTGTCCGACTTCAATACCGAGCGGGGTTCAGACCAGCATGCCTTCTATCTGGCCACCAAGGCGGGGCTGCAAAACCTGACCAAATCCTTCGCCAAACTCTATGCCCCGGCGATCAAGGTCAATGATATCGCTCCGGCGCTGATCATGTTCAACGAGGAGGACCCGCCGGCGTACCGCGCCCAGCGGCTGCAAAAATCCCTGCTGCAGATTGAACCGGGGCCGGAGGTGGTATGGCAGACCGTGCGTTTTATTATGCAGAACCCCTATCTTACGGCCACGAGTATTCCCCTGGACGGTGGCCGCAGTGTGGTTTAGGGTTGTGAATATGCACCACGACAGCCGTTACAAATACCTTTTTTCTCATCCTGAGTTTGTGCAGGAGCTGATAGTAGGCTTTCTGCCCGAGGAACTGGCCCGGGACGCCCATCTGGACTCCCTGGAGCGGGTCAATGCCTCATTTGTCTCCCCTGGCATGCAGCGTCGAGAAGGCGATGTGATCTGGAAACTACGCCTAAAAAACGGCTCCCCGCTGTATCTGTATCTTCTGCTGGAATTTCAATCCAGCGTACAGCGTGAGATGCCCGTGCGCATGCTGCAGTATGTAGCCCTGCTCTATGACCACCTGATTCGCGAACAACACATTGACCTGAACCAGGGTCTGCCGCCGGTTTTGCCCATTGTGCTCTACAATGGCACACCCCGCTGGCATGCTTCCTGTTCAGTGGAAGCGCTGATCAAAGCCCCGGCCTATCTTTACCCCTGGCAGCCGAGCTTTACCTTTCTACTACTGGATGAAGGCGCTTATGATCGTGACACTCTGGCGGCGAAGGATCTGTTTCTGGCTGCCATTTTTGAGCTGGACGGGCCTGCAGAGGTAGAGAATATCACCGCCACGGCCCAGAAGCTGGCCCGTTTATGGCAACAGCATCCCCTTTCTGAAGAAGTGGGCAAAGCCTTGAAGGCCTGGATCCGGGAAGCCCTTGAACAACAGCAGGTGCCAGCCGATAAAATAGAGAACCTGACCAAAGGAGATATTCGCATGTTTGGGGAAAAATTTGTCCGCTGGGAGCAGCAAACACTGCAAAAAGGCATGATGCTGGGACGAGAGGAAGGTCGGGAAGAAGGTCGAGAAGAAGCGCTACAGGAAGCGGCCATCAATCTTTACCGCAATGGTCTTGAGCTTGATTTTATTGCCAGCGCATTGAAGGTGCCCATGGATAAAGTCAAAGCATGGCTCAAAGGCAAAGCCCACTGAGGTTTGGGAGAAATTGAACATTACCCTGAACCAGAGCTTTAGAATGGCTTAGCGCTTGAGCAATTGGCCAAGCTCCTCGCGCCAGGCAGTAGAGAGGGCGGGATGGGCCAGGGCTTGTTCGATAATGGAGCGTTGCTCTGCTGTTTTGCCGCCGCCGTGTTTGGCCAGAAACAGGGCGTGGATACTGGGGGCTGGCTGCTCGGCAGGTTGATGCTCAATGGATAGACCGGCGCATAGCAGACCTGTTCTGAGCACGCGCACATAAAATCCCACATGGCCGGAACCGGCGTAGGTCTGTAGAAAATGGTGTTTGCCCGCCTGCGTTTTAGCCAATTCATCCAGCTTCCAGCAGGGGCTGCGGGGCTGCGTCACTTCCAACAGCACATCTCCCAGTTGGAAACGATCACCCAAATGTACACACTTTTCGTCCAGCCGGTCTGGAAAAGTCAGGTTCTCACCCAAAAAACCCCAATGCTTGTGCACACCAAAGCGGGCGTAGTTGGCTGCTGGAATGACCAGAAGCGCCTTGTCGGGGCCGCCATGATTTTTGTGGTCTACCTGGCAGTCATCCGCTAAGCCGGTTGGGGTCAGCATTTCGGCAATATAGAGGGGGTGTTTGATAATGCAGCTTGCCACCTCCCGCTGGCGCCAGTGAAAGGTGCGACGGCTGCCGCGGTTGAGGGAAATGAGCACATCAGTCATTCATGACCACCTCATGTCGCCGCTTCAGCGCCCAACCGATGCGGGCAAAGACGATACCATCCAATAGCAGGCTCACACCCACAATCACGCCCAGAAAGATACCGCTGTTGTCGGGAAAGTCCCACAATGCCAGCAGGGCCAGCAGAAAGGTCAGCAGCCCGTTAAAAGCCATCCAGCCCCAGCCATCGAAGGGGTAGATCTGTTTTGCCAGCATAAAATTGGTCAACGCATCCAGCAAAAAGTAGAAAGCCAGCAACAGCGTCAGTGTGGCGACACCCACTTGCGGCAGGATCACCAGGAGTACGCCCAAAATGAACAGCACACCGACCTTGATCCAGTTGCCCGTATCGCGCACAGGCATCGACCAGGTCAAATACCCCAGGAGAACAGCGGCCAGAATCAGTAGCCAGGCGATGAAGTAGCTGATGGTCAGTGCCAACAACTCCGGCAGGATGATGCCAATGGTGCCTACTACGACCAGTGCGATACCCAGCCACAGCGTGCGTTTGCCCAGTTTTTCCGCCACGGGGCCGGGTTCAATATGTAGATACAGGCTCATGGTACTTCTCCTTACAAAGGGTGTAAGGTTTACATGGGGGTGAAAGTAACCTTATCAAGCGATCCACAGGGTTTTGATATTAACGAACTCCCTGATGCCGAACACACCCAACTCCCGGCCGAAGCCGGAATCCTTGACCCCGCCGAAGGGCAGGCGTGGATCGGAGCGTACCATCTCATTGACAAAAGCACAGCCACACTGCAGGCCACGGGCGATGGCCTCACCTGTTGCGGCGTCCTCTGTCCACACAGAGCCGCCCAGGCCGAAACGGGTGGCATTGGCCAGCCCCAGGGCATGGGAGGGTTCCGTATAGGTGGTGATGGTGGCCACTGGCCCGAATAGTTCTTCCTGGAATGCCGGGTTGGCGGTGGTGATATGGGTGAGCAGGGTGGGGGCATAGTAACTGCCCGGCCGTTCCAGTTGCT
Source organism: Sulfurivirga caldicuralii (assembly GCA_015661715.1). Taxonomy (GTDB): domain Bacteria; phylum Pseudomonadota; class Gammaproteobacteria; order Thiomicrospirales; family Thiomicrospiraceae; genus Sulfurivirga; species Sulfurivirga caldicuralii_A. Next base: position 15,797 of record DQVN01000008.1, on the reverse strand, counting down.
GCCCACCGATGATGACCTGAGCGCCGAAGTCCTGGGCGCGAATGACCTGATTGTGCAGCTCATCCAGCAGATTCTGCCGCGCCATGGGCGCCAAAGTGGTGGCCGGATCCATGGGGTCTCCGGGTACGAAGTAGCTTTCGATGGCCTCGCGGAAGCGTTCGATAAATTCAGGCGCTTGGGTTTCATCCACCAGAAAACGCTTGGCGGCGATGCAGCTTTGGCCCATGTTCTGGAAACGGGCTTTGAGGGCCATCTCCACCACCTGATCCAGATCCGCATCCGGCAGGATGATAAAAGGATCGGAGCCGCCCAATTCCAGCACACACTTTTTCAACGCCCGCCCGGCTGCCGCTGCCACCGCACGACCGGCCGCTTCCGAACCGGTCAGGGCGACACCACGAATGGCGTCATGGGCAATCACTTTCTCCACCTGATCGGCGTTGATCATCAGCGTGGTGAACAGATTTTCCGGAAAGCCGGCCTCTTTTATCAATCCCTCGATAGCCAAGGCGCACAAGGGCACACTGCTGGCATGTTTCAATACCATGGCATTGCCGGCCGCCAGTGCCGGAACAGCAGCGCGAAACACCTGCCAGAAGGGAAAATTCCACGGCATCACTGCCAGAATGATGCCTAGAGGCTGATAGACCACCAGCGTGCGCCGGGCTTCCGTTGTCACCGGCTCATCCGCCAGCGCCTCTGCTGCCGTTTCGGCATAGTAGTCGCACAGCCAGGCGCACTTTTCAATTTCCGCCTCCGCCTCCACAATGCGCTTACCCATCTCGCGGGTGATCAAAGCCGCCAGCTCGCTTTTCTTAGCGCGCAAAAGCCGCCCCAAATTTCCCAGCAGTTCACAGCGCAACGCAATAGTGCTTTCATGCACCCAGTCGCGAAACGCATAGCCAGCATGGGTCAGCGCTTGGGTTAATTGGGTATCATCCCACACAGGGATGCGCGCATTTTCTTCACCGGTTGCGGGATTGATGGAAACAAATTCAGCCATGGCGATGCACTCCTGAACAAGGTGGGATTTTGTCAGCCCTATCTGGGCATATTACACCAATGCGAGAGCGGCTGGTACACGCAGAGGTTTCCTCTGCGCTTTCAGCGGGTGAAGGTCAGGCGTGCGCCCGGGGTAAATGGTGCAAACTGGCCTTGCCAGTACTTCAACTGGCCATTGACCAGGGTGCCCATAATGGTACTTTGGAATGTGTGTCCCTCCCATGGCGACCAGCCGCATTTGTATAACGCCGCCTCGCGCGTGTCCATTTCTGGCCGGTTGAGATCCACCAATACCAGATCAGCCCAGTAACCCTCGCGGATGAAGCCCCGCTCTTTTATTTGAAAACGCTTGGCCACCGCATGGCTGGTCTTCTCCACAATCAGCGGCAGCGAGAAGACACCCTGATGATACAGATCCAGCAGCGCCTGCAAACTGCGCTGCACCTGCGGCAGCCCGGCAGGCGCCTGGAAATAGGATTGCGACTTTTCCACCAGCGTATGGGGCGCGTGGTCGGTGGCAATGACATCGATGCGCCCATCGATTACCGCCTGGCGGATGGCCTGCCGGTCCGCCGCTGACTTGATCGCCGGGTTGCACTTGATCAGGCTGCCCTTCTCTTCATAGTCGTCATCACAGAACCACAAATGGTGCACACAGGCCTCGCTGGTGATCTGCTTGCCCTCCACCGGGCCCGGAGAAAACAGCGCCAGCTCCTCAGCAGTGGTGATATGCAGAATGTGTAGATTAGCCCCTGTTTCTTTTGCCAGCGCAACCGCCTGGGATGAGGACTTGTAGCAAGCCTCACGGCAACGGATCTCCGGGTGAGCGGAGAAGGGCACCGCATCACCGTATTTTTGCCGATATTCCGCTTCCCGCGCTTCAATCATGGGCGTATCTTCGCAGTGGGTGGCAATCAGCGTGGGGCTGTTGAGAAAGATCTGGCGCAAGGCCTCATCCCGATCTACCAACATATTGCCGGTGGAGCTACCCATAAAGATCTTCACCCCGCAGGCCGCGTTGGGATCCAGCCGCTTGATCTCCTCCACATTGTCATTGGTCGCCCCCAGGTAAAAACTGTAGTTCACCCAACTGACTTCTGCCGCCCGGGCAAACTTCGCCTCCAGCGCCGCCAGGGTGACCGTCGGCGGTTTCACATTGGGCATCTCCATAAAGCTGGTAGTCCCCCCCGCCAGGGCCGCCCGGGACTCAGAGGCAATATCCGCCTTATGGGTCAGCCCCGGCTCGCGGAAATGCACCTGATCATCGATAAAACCCGGCAACAAGTGCAACCCTTCGGCATCGATGGTCTGCGCAGCGTCCCGGTCGATCTGGCTAGCGACCTGCTCAATACGGCCCTGGGCGATATATACATCAGCGGCGAAGATGTGCCCCTCATTGACCACCGTGGCGTTTTTGATCAGTAGTGAACTCATTCATTGCTCTCCATCAAGGCATCCGGCTTGCGGATGATCAGGCGTTTATAATCCTTTTCCAGCACCCCCTCCCGACACAACTTTGCCAGGGTGCGCGAAACCGTCTCCCGACTGGTATTGGCCATTTTGGCCAGTTGCGCCTGGGATGGCAAGTTTTCCACCACCAGCAGATCGCCCGCATAGCGACGCGCTTTGAGCAACAATAGCGCCTTGATCCGTTCCGTGGCGCTGGGTTGGTTAAGCATATGCAAATGCAAGTTTTGCTGTTTGATGGTCAGGGCCAGGTGCTCCATCATGTTTCGGGCAATGATAGGGTGTTCGGTCAGCAAGCTGAGAGCTTCATTCTTGGATAGAAAGGCGACGGATGACGGAGAAGTTGCAATCACGTCAGCAGAACGGGGCTCATTCAGAATCAGCGCCAGTTCGCCGAAATGGTCCCCAGGCTCAAGGGTGGCGATCCAGACTTCGCCACCCTCGCTGTCAAAGTCGATGATATCGGCTTGTCCGCTCACGAGGAAAAGTAGGTGACGGCTGGGTTCCCCTTTCTTTAAAATAACCGTCTTTTTCGGATACAGGCGGACTTTCAGCTTTTTTTGGATGTTGCTGAGCGTGCTTTCCGGCACATTGCGAAAAAGTGGGAAGTGGGAAAGATCGATCTTATCCATTAACGCGCTGTTGGTAATTTATTTGTCAATCTTTTTCCTTCGTGGTGAAAAAGTCAAGCAATTAGGAAGTTTCGATGGCTATAGCAATTGTGGGCGCAGGATTAAGCGGATGTGTCATTGCCCATCAGCTTGCCAAGGCAGGCAAGCGGTGCATTGTTTTTGAATCTCGCTCTCATGTGGGTGGCAACTGCTACACCGAGCGCGATGGGAAAACGGGCGTGTTGGTTCATGTTTATGGCCCGCACATTTTTCACACAGATAAAGCGCACGTGTGGCATTTTATCAATCAATTTGGCACTTTTAAGCCTTATGCTCATCGGGTCAAAGCCACCGTAAAAGGGCAAGTCTATAGTTTGCCCATCAACTTGCATACCATCAACCAGTTTTTTCAGCAAGCCATGCGCCCGGCTGAGGCTAAACACTTCATTCAGCAGCAGGCCCATGATATTCCCAATCCGCAAACCTTTGAAGAACAGGCATTGGCATTTGTAGGCGAAGCGTTATACGAAGCTTTTTTCAAAGGATATACCATCAAACAATGGGGTGTCAGTCCACAAGAATTACCCGCAAGTATTCTTAAGCGACTCCCTTTGCGCTTTAATTACGATGACCGCTACTTCAATCATCCTTGGCAGGCGATGCCGGAAGAAGGATATACGCCCCTGTTTGAGCGGATGCTGGATCATCCCAATATTGAAGTCCATTTACAAACGTCCTTCAACCCGGAGGATGCAGCGCATTTTGATCATGTGTTTTACTCGGGGCCACTGGATGGCTGGTTTGATTACCGGTTTGGGCGTTTGCCTTATCGCACTTTGGATTTTCACAAAAAGGTACTCCCGGATGAAGAGGATTACCAGGGTATTGCGGTGATGAATTATCCTGATGCGGCGGTGCCTTACACGCGGATTACCGAACATAAACACTTTGCGCCCTGGCTCTATGAACAAACCCGGGGAACCGTGCTGTACGAAGAGCACAGTCGCGCATGTCAGCCCAATGACATTCCTTATTACCCGGTGCGTCTGGCGAAAGGGCAGGCGCTGCTACAACAGTATCAGGCTGAAGCAGAGCGGTTAAAGAATGTTACCTTTGTAGGGCGTTTGGGCACATTTCAGTATTTGGATATGGATGTCACCATCGACCAGGCACTGGATGTGGCAGCGCAATACCTTGCGAGAGCACAAATATGATTTTGGTCACGGGGGGCGCGGGCTATATTGGTTCTCACATGGCCAAATGGTTGCATCAGGCAGGCTATCCGGTGGTCGTGTTTGACAACCTTTCCACAGGAAAGCGATCTTTAGCCCGTTACGGTGAGTGGATGGAAGGCGATCTGAACAATCCGGATGACCTGACACATTGCTTTGAACGCTTTCCCATTCGCGCAGTCATCCATTTCGCTGCCCGCTCTTTGGTGGGGGAATCCGTGCGTATGCCCCTGCTTTATTATCAGAACAATGTGGCAGGCACCCTGAACCTGCTTCACGCCATGGCAGATGCTGGTGTTAAGCATATTATTTTTTCATCCACCGCCGCAGTTTATGGCAACCCGCAACAACTGCCTATTCCAGAAACCCATCCCAAGCAGCCCATCAACCCTTATGGCCGCAGCAAGTGGATGATGGAACAGTTGATCGAAGATGCTGTCTCTGCCATGGGGTTGCATGCCGTATCCCTGCGTTATTTCAACGCCGCTGGCGCCGATCCGGCAGGGGAGTTGGGTGAATGTCATGATCCGGAAACCCACTTGATTCCCCTGGTGTTAAAGGCAGCGTTGGGCAAGCGCTCGGCCATTACCATATTCGGGCAGGACTATCCCACCCCGGATGGTACGCCTGTGCGTGATTACATCCATGTATGGGATCTGGTTGCAGCCCATGAACTGGCGCTTCAGGCCTTGCTGGCAGGCGAACTACAAGGATACCAGGTTTTCAACCTGGGAACTGGAAAGGGGTATAGCGTAAAGGAAGTGATCCATACAGCACAACGTCTTCTGGAAAGCGAGGGCGTTAGTATCCCGGTGCAGACAGGCGCTCGTCGCGTGGGTGATCCCCCCGTTTTAGTGGCCAAAGCTGATCAAGTGCAACAGGTATTGGGCTGGATGCCGCGGCTCAGTGATTTGGAAACCATGATTCAACACGCCTGGTGTTGGGAGAAAGCGCAAAGGTGAGCGGATCATGAGCGGGTTTACCCGTCGTTTAGCCATCCCTTTTTTCATAGCATTGTTGGTGGAGGTGGCGGGCAGTCTATTGATCATGCAGCAGCCCCAGTGGTTAAAACACTTTGACCAACCTGTCTTAGATGCATTCACCCGGTGGCAACTGACCCAGCGCATACCTGATGATATCGTGATCGTAGATATTGATGATCAAAGCCTGCAGCGTATTGCCCCGTGGCCTTGGCCGCGTGATGTCATAGGTAAGTTGTTACAGACGATCGAGCAAGCCCAACCCTTGGGAATCGGTCTGGACATTGTCTTCCCGGAGCCACGGGATGCGCAAGCGGACCAGGCATTGGCACATCAGGTGCAAAACAGCACTGTACGCATCTGTATTGCGCAAGCGTTTGATCTCCATGGTTCTCAGCCGCGTCACATTGGTGCTCTGGCAACAGGTTGGCCTGTTTCCCCAGGAGCAGCGGCGATAGCCGCGTCAGGCTATGTGGGGAACTATCCCCAGCTTGCCAAGGCAGCCAGGTGTGCCGGCCATATTACCCCTTGGTTGGATGCAGATGGCCTGCTCCGGCGCTTACCCGAGTGGATTCGATTCAACCGGCAGACCTGGCCTTTCTTGAGTGCCGCCATGTTGGAACGCACATCCACTGTACAGGCCACATTCGTGACCGTGCCTTATCGGATTCGTCCACAAAATTGGCTTGCGCTTCCGGCTTGGCGGTTGTTGTTGGGGCAGGCCGATCCAGCAATGCTCAAGGGGCGCTGGGTACTGATCGGATCATCGGCACTGGGTTTGGGGGATAAGGTGGCCACGCCCATCCATCCGTGGATGCCAGGTGTGGTTGTCCATGCGGAGTTGCTGGACGGGCTGTTGCGTCCCTTGCCCAGCCCGCCCATCTCGCCACTGTGGTTTGTATGGGTGAGTTTGACCCTTCTTGTGGTGGGCATGACGGTGCTTATCGTGCGCAAGCGCCTTTATGCGGCATTAGTGGTTGCATTGGTGATTGCCGTGGGCTGGATGGGCAGCGCTTATCTGTTATGGCACAGTCGAATTTATTTTCCCGTCACCGTGCCGTGGATGGCAAGTGGCTTGATGATCTTGACGCTGTTACCCTGGGCTTGGTGGCGGCTTTATCAACAACAACGACACATTCGACGCCTGTTTGAAGGCTATGTATCACCTGAAGTGGTATCTCAACTACTTCAGGCGCCTCAAGACACCTTGGCGCCGCAAAAAAAGCAAATAACCGTTCTGTTTGCCGATATCACAGGGTTTACTCAGCTATCCAAACAGCTCAGCACAGAAAAGTTGGCGGAGATAACACGACAAGTACTGACTATCCTCACCGAGCAGGTTCATCGCCACCAGGGCACCGTGGATAAATATATCGGTGATGCGGTAATGGCATTTTGGAATGCCCCGGTGGAACAGCCGGATCATGCTTGCCGTGCCATGCGCTGTGCTTTGTCCATGCAACGGGCTTTAGCGGAATGGAATGCCCGCAACCCCGATCAATCACCGGTTAGAATACACATCGCTGTGCATACGGGTGAAGCGATGGTGGGGGATTTGGGAACCCACTACCGACATACCTATACAGCGATTGGTGATACCGTCAATAGGGCGGCGCGCTTATTGGAGCAAGCCAATGATGTGGCGGGTCAAATAGTGTTCTCAAAGCAGTCGCTGAATGCAGCATGCCGACAGTGTGCGCCATTTGTAGAGCAAATCAAACATCAAGTGACAATTTTGGATACCTAATCGACATGTCCGAGCATTTTTATCCGTTGCAGTCGGTCATCTTACCTGACCCAACGCTGTGTTCAGAGACACGTTTGTACTACAAGGTAACAAACGGCCTTGTGGTCTCGGAAGAGACAGCCCTGCGCGTGGCGGATACTTCAACCGTCAGTTTCGACACCTGGTTTGGCGGTTTTTCCATCGGCAAATGGCAGCGGCTATCCACCTGTGAAAGCTTTGTGCTCAAGCTTTCCTTGGAAGGAAAAGGCTTAATTACCCTCTATCGCCAGCGCCGATACAAGGGACGGTTCTATTCCCAAGTGCTCCAGGAGCGGCCTTATGACACCACTTCTGCTGAAACCTTTTTCCTACCCTTGCCTCATGAGATTAAGCAAGGGGACCGACTGTTTTTCGTGCTTTCAACAGAACAATCAACCCGGCTGCATCGAGCCCAGTGGGGCACCTACACCCCCCCTGCCAGATCTGTCTATCTGGGACTGGTGATCACCACCTTTAACCGGCAGGAAGCGGTTATTGCTTCGGCGCAGCGTCTCAGTCAGTTTATTCAGCAGGTTGATCAGTCTGCCGATTCATCTTTCCGCGTAGCACTGGCCATTGTGGACAATGGCCGTAATCTTTCCTTACCGCCACTGCCCGGCGTCCAAGTCATTCCCAACCCCAACTTGGGGGGTGCGGGTGGTTTTGCACGAGGACTGTATCATTTCAAGCATGAAAATCCGGCCACCCATTGTCTGTTCATGGACGATGATGCCGCATGCGAACCCGAGTCGATCTGGCGCACCCTTCAGTTGCTAGCCTATGCCAAGGAAGACCGATTGGCCATTGCCGGGGCCATGTTGAGAGATGCGCCTGCTTACCTGTTGCATGAAAAAGGCGCCCGTTTTCGTTACCATTGCATGCCTCTGCAGCACAATCGTGATCTACGCTTATCCAAAGTGTTGGCTGATGTAGAGCTGCCGACCCCTTTTGACTATGGCGGTTGGTGGTTTTTTGCTTTTCCTTTGCACCATGTGACGCATTATCCATTTCCTTTTTTTGTTCGTGGGGATGATGTACAGTTTGGCTTGGCGCACCGCTTCAACCTGGAGACACTAAACGGTGTTAGTGTTTGGGGAGATGACTTTACAGCCAAAGAAGGACCCGTGAGCAAATATCTGGATATGCGCCATCATCTTATGCAGCATCTATTGACTGAACGGCTGCCCAGTGGTGCTGTAATCTTGACTGCCATGGTTTGGTGGCAATGGTTACGCCCCGGGTTGAGATTTCATTATGCCATTGAAGAGGCGCAGCTGATGGCGTTGGAGGATGTACTCAAAGGGCCCGATTTTTGGGCGCGAAATGCAGACATGCATGAAACCTTCCCTCGGTTGCGTCCCTTGATCGAGGAGAGTGCTCCGCAGCCAATAGAAGACATTTCAGCCTTTTCCATTGCCTATCCACCAATACCCAGAAGTCGCCTCCGGATATGGGGTGCCAGGTTGATAAAACTCATCACCCTGAATGGCCATCTGTTGCCACCATTCCTGTTGCAAAAACAGCCCATAGTGGTCGAAAAAGGCGATGCGCGTCTGGAGATGTTTACTTGGAAATTGAGCGTTTTTCAGTTGGAACCGGATGGGCGACAAGGTATTTGGTTGAAGCGAGATTACCGGCGTTTTTTCCGCCTGATGGGGCGTTTGTCAAAGTTGACATTACAGATGATAATAAAGCGTCGCGCGCTGATTCGGGCTTACCGCCAGGCCTACCCCCACTTGACCAGTGAAGCCTTCTGGCAAAGCTGGTTTGAACAGCAAAAATTAAAAGGGGCAGCCGGTGAATAAACGCATTGTTGCGGTGGTGGTGACCTACAATCGGCTGCCGGCATTACGCCGCACCTTATCCCATCTGTTGACGCAGCCGTTGCATGCCATTGTTGTGGTAGACAATGCGTCAACCGATGGGACGCAGCCATTTTTGGCCGAACAAGTGGACGAGCGGGTGCATGTATTGACCCTGCCGGAAAATCTCGGTGGTGCCGGCGGTTTCCATGCCGGAGTGGACTATGCCCATACCCATCTGGATTATGACTATCTGTTGCTTCAGGATGATGACGCTTGGCCGGAAGGGGCAGAGTGGTCGCAGTTTATCCATAGCGACTGGTTTCCGGATGCCGTAGCAACGGCCGTTTACTATCCCTCTGGAACCATCTGTCCCATGAATCGCCCCGGATGGCACCCTTTCAAAAACTGGCGCCAGACATGGCGCACCTTACTCCATGGCGCGCAAGGGTTTCATGTTTCCCCATCCCACTTTCAGGCCGCGGAAGCGACTGAAGTGGATTTTTCCTCATTCGTGGGCCTGCTGGTGCACCGCAAAGTAGTTGATGCCGTCGGTACGCCAGATCCCGACTGGTTTATCTATGGGGATGATGTGGACTATACCTTACGCATGCGCAAGGCAGGCTTTTCCTTGCTGTTTGTCCCCTGGCTCCGCTATATCCATGACTGTGAAACCTTGGTTGAAGGGCGTAAGGTTTATAACCCGGTCTGGAAAGCCTATTACACCTACCGAAACAATCTAATTTTAGCGCGGCGGGTGGCGGGTTTCTGGTACCCTCTGGTTGTGCTCTACCGGTTGATATCTTGGTGGGTGGCCACATACCGATACCCAAAGGACAAGCGGCATCTATATCTATGTCTAATGAAACGCGCTGTCTTGGATGGGCTCAGGCAGAAGCGCCCCCGTTTGTTGGCAACAGATGTAAACGAGCTGTGTCAAACCCCATGACCCAGAATTTCGCCCTATTTTTTCAACTGCTCAGGCAAGAGTTCGCCAACCGTTACCGGGGCAGTTGGCTGGGTTTGTTGTGGCTGATACTCAACCCACTGGTGGCGCTGTTCCTCTATACCTTCGTGCTGGGGGTGGTGCTTCAGGCCAAATGGCACATGCCAGAGCAGAATACCCTCTCGGTCAGTACCTATGCCTTGGTCATTTTTATTGGGCTGGCGGTGCATGGTGCGGTCAGCGAAGCGCTAGCTATTTTTCCCCGCACTTTGCTGGACCAGCCGCACTACATCAAAAAGGTGTGTATTCCCCTGCTGGTGCTCCCCACTGCACGCTGGGCGGTTGTCATAGCGCACAATATGATCGTATGGTTGGTGGTCATGCTGGGCGTCTTATGGATCGGACAGCCTACCGAGTCCTGGTTCTACCTGCCTTGGATTTTGTTGGCGTTCTGGTTGGGGCTGTATGCATTGAGTTTGTGGCTTTCCGTGCTTACCGTGTTTGTGCGCGATCTTGCCCATCTGGCAGGCAGTCTGGGGTTAGTGCTGCTTTTTCTCTCCCCCGTGTTTTATCCTGTCGGGCGTTTGCCGCAATGGCTGCAGCCGTTGGCTTATGTCAACCCATTGACATTCCCCATCGAGCAGGCAAGAAAGGTGTTGCTGTTTGATCAGCCGCTCAATTGGATAGGCTGGGCGCTCTATATGAGTGTGATGGCGGGGCTGCTATGGTTGGGTTGGTGGTTGTTCAAGCGACTGGCAAGGAGCGTGGCGGACTGGTTATGAGTTTGCTGGGAGCAATCTGTCGTCGGTATGAGGCGCCCATACGTCAGCGATTGATGCAGCCGGATGCCTGGCGTTGGGAATATGATCTCTTCTTACCCTGGCTCGCCCGACAGCCTTGGCCGGTGTTTGATGCGCTTGCCCATCTTCGAGCACGTTTGCACGCCTGTCTAAGACATCATTGGAAAGAGTTTTTGCCCTTTCCCAATGCCGACTATTGGTCACGCTTGCACCACGGAGCGCAAGAGATTGCCCGTTTTTATCAGCGCTCGGAGGAGGAGATCATTGGCGCGCATCTTCATGCCGAGACAGTGAATACGGCGCTGGTGGAGTGCATGACCAGATTGCAAGATTTCGCTATGGAATATGTTGGGGCGGTTGAGACGCTCGATGACCCGGCCCCGCGGTTGTGGTTGTTCGCCCATATTGATGCCACCATCGCACTTTTTCCCCAGGTGGCGGCAAAGCGCCGGGTGCCAGTCGATGCCGTCATGACTCAAGCGGTGATCGACCCTATCTTGCCGCAGCCCATCGTTCGTTTTTTCAACCGCCGCGCTCAGCGCTTTGCCGCCTATACAGGCGGGAAGGTATTTTTGGCCGAGCGTCATGGGCGTGCTATTTTCCAAGCGTTGGCGCAGCGGCGCGATATGTTTTTAGCCCTCGATATGCCGGCAACCCCTGCCAGCCGCTTTGCTTTGCATTTGCCCTTGTTTGGCGCACGGCGTGCGGTGGCGATCGGTGTCCTGCCTTGGGCCCAGCGTTACGGCTATAAAGTCCAAACTGTCTCAGTCCACTATCTGGGGCGTGGTTGTGCTCGGGTAGTGTTGGGCGAGCTTGTTGACGCCCGAAACCTTGACCAGTTGCAAAGCGAACTGAACACAATGGCCGCCCGTATCGAATCCATGCCGGAAAAATGGGAGTTATATGAACAATTGCCCGCTTATCCCCTTGTACCATGAGTGATACCCCCTTGATTGTCGCCCAGCAGTTGGAAAAACGCTTCTATACCGCCGGCCACCCCCTATTTATTATCCTGGCGCAACTGTTTCCTCGTCTATTTTCAAAGCGCGTTCGCCAGCATGCCGTGCTCCAGGGCGTCTCTTTTCGCTTGCAAGCAGGCCGGGTTTTAGGTGTAGTAGGCTTGAATGGTGCAGGCAAATCCACTTTGCTGCAAATGATCGCCGGCATTTATCAGCCCGATGGCGGGCGGTTGCAGGTGCACGGCCGCGTGGCCGCCTTGCTGGAGCTGGGGGCTGGGTTCAACCCAGAGCTGACGGGGCGGGAGAACATTCATCTCTATGGCGCCTTGTTAGGGATAGAGCCCCGTCTTTTACAGCAGCAGGAAGAAGCGATTATCGCTTTCTCAGGCATCGGTGATTTAATCGATCAACCCGTTCGCACTTACTCTAGCGGCATGTTCGTGCGCTTGGCATTTTCTGTAGCCACGGCTGTGCAGCCGGATGTCCTGATCATCGACGAAGCCCTGAGTGTGGGGGATGGCGCCTTTGCCCGCAAATCCTTCCAGCGTATTATGGACTTGAAAGCAGCAGGCACGGCCATCGTTTTCTGCTCCCATCTGCTCTATCAGGTGGAAGTACTGGCCGATGAAGTGCTGTGGCTGCATGAAGGCACAGTCAGACAAATAGGTTCGCCTGAAACAGTCATCAATGCCTATCAATTATTCCTCGAGCAACTTGCCCAGGATGAGCTGCCATCTGCAGGGTTTCAGCAGAATGCTGGCCCCACCTCGAGTGAAGCCCGTTTGCTGAAAGTCAACGCATGGATTGATGGGGTGGGTGAAACTACCTGCCGCAGCGGTCAGGATGACCTGATCGTAGAGATCACCTATCGCATTGTGCATCCGCAAAACCCGCCCACCCTGGCGGTAGTGATAGATGACGACAACCGCATACCTGTCAGCAGCTGCAGCACCTTTTATGATGGCGTTCAACTACCGTTCGACCGGCAGGGAACCGGCCGACTCAGGTTGCGTTTTCCCCATCTGCCCCTGTTGAAAGGCTCCTATCATGTTAATGTATATTTAATGTGTGAGCAGGCCGTGCTAGTGTTGGATGCAGTAGAGCAGGCCTTCTCCTTTACCGTGACCCAGACGGGCCATGAGATCGGCAAGGTTATGCTGCCCCACCAGTGGGAAAGTGCAGATCAAGTATGTTAAATTGTTAATAGATTCGTAAAGAGCATTGACTCCGATGAGCGCATACGCACGTTTTGCATGGATCGTTTTGTTGGCTTTATCACCACTGCTGGCTTGGAGCATGGAGGTGGGTACAGTACAGCTGATCATCGGTGCTCAGGCCCACAAGCAGGCCGGGCCAAATGCCCGGCCGCAGCCATTGACAGAAGGCATGAGCGTGCATGAAGGTGACTGGATCGAAACCCGGGAGGCCATTGTCCACCTGCGCATGCGCGACAATGCCATGATCAGCTTGCGCCCCCATAGCCGCTTATATATTGCCTGCTATCGCGAGGGTGAGCAGCCATGCGTCCGGCTGGCATTGAAAAAAGGCGAAATCCGTCAGGTGACTGGCGAAATCGGCCAGCGCCATAAGCAACGTTTTCGCCTCAACACACCTGTGGCCGCCATTGGCGTAAGGGGTACGGATTTCATCAGCCGAGTGCTGGACAATAAAACCCTGATTCGTGTCCTCTCAGGCGAAGTGGTGGCGGCGCCTTTCGACGGGAAGGCATGCACGCCCGATGGATTGGGTGTCTGTACCACGCCCTGGGCCGCCAGCCTCAGCGCTAATGACGATGCCATCCTGCTAATCCAGACAGGACAACCGGCTCAGCGCATCTTGGCCCACAAAACGCAGCCCCATGCGATGCGTGCAAAATCCCTGAGCACCGTACCCGTGTTTGAAGACCTCAGTCAGCAACCGCAAAAGGTTCAAGCCTATCTCCTGGCCAATGGATTGGATCCGGACACGCTTCCTCCCGTGGAACCTGGATCAGTCCAACGTTATGGTGACTTGGTCTTTGCTACTTGGACCGACCAGTTTCAGGGGATGCGACTCTCTTATCCCGAGGCCAGCAGTGAGCGGGTGGTTACCGTGGGTAATCGCGAAGGCGCCATCTGGCGAGTCGATGCGCCCTATCGCCCGCTAAAGATGGTTGTAGACTATCAACTCAAGCAAGCGGAGGCGCAAATTCGTACATCAACCGGTTCCATGCCTGCCCAAGTGGATGACGCCCGCCTCCGCATCGATTTTGTTCGCTCCACGCTGGCAACCCAACTGCAAGCCAGCACCCCGGCGCAAACGGTTTCTGTGACTGCTTCAGGGCCCGTCGGCTCTGTGAGCGGCATGTTTGTATTGCCCACACAACAGGGGGGGCAGATTGCCGGTGCGGTCTCCCATGATGGTCGGCAAGCGGGCTATATGGTGCATCAGCCCATCTCTACCGACCAGTCCTTGGATGCCCGTCTATTATGGCAGGCGCCCTAAGTCGCCTCCTTATCTTTCTCGGCCCATATTGCGCCGTCAGCTTCCCTGTCATATTCTGCATCTTCTATCCAAGCGTCCTCCAGGCGGCGCAGGCTCCCTGTGCAACCCTCCAGCAGGTGGACGCCTTGGAGCAATATCTTTTCGCGCACCCCCAGGATGCCAAGGCGCGTTACACACTGCAAAGGTTGTTATCCTTACCTCCCTGCAATCAAACGCCCACCGCAACATCCCCACAGCCATCAACCTATCGAGTAAATCTCACCCTTGGTTGGGATAGTAATCCCGCTCAGTTCAGCGACCAGCGTCTTGTCAAACTCACGACAGAAGCCGGTACAGTCACAGCGCTCAACGCCTATAACCCTTATCCCACCTTATTTCAAGCGATACAGGCACAAGGCCGTCTCGGCCCGTGGGATCTCACCCTGTTCTGGCGCCATGACCAAGAGGGGGTGCGCGATCATCGCATTGTTTTTCACAGCCGCTATCCTTGGCTGCGCAGTACCGGGATGCGCACCCATTTGGTCTTGGGTTTGTCCCGGGAACTAGGCACGACAGGTTATTTACTTGGCCTAACAGGAGCGCATTCTGTTTCTCATCCGCTCCTGGCAGGATGGCGCATCACCCTGCAGCGACACCCTGAGGAATCCTGGCTTGACGGCTTGAAAAGCCAAATATATCTTCAATGGTCGCGGTTTGATGTGGGCCAGATCACCCTCACCGGCAGCCTCAGGCAACCCCGATTGGCTCGCTGGCCGGGTGGCACCAGCAAAACCCTCGGTATAGAATGGGAAAGGGCTGCCACCATCAATAACCTGCCCCATACATTCATACTTTCCTGGCGCTACATCACCGACACCAATGGGTGGAGTCCCTTACTGAAAAACAACGCCGTGCGCAGCGCAACCCAATGGTCGGCGCGTTGGCAAACCTGGCCAGGAGGCGAGCATGAACCCTACAGCCTTTTTGTGCATTGGTCCTCGCAGCACAGCAACCTTGATCTATTTGCCTGGACACAGTTGCAGGCAGGCATTCAATGGCGCCTCAAATGAGTGTAAATGTGATGCAAGTCACATGTTGGATGGATGTACTTCGTAAAATGACAACTGCCTGAAAGCAGGCATTATCGATAATGCCATCAATAAAGTATTGTTTGGTTTGACTAACGCAAAAGAGGAGAATAGGACATGCCTATTACTGCAACAGAACGCGCCCAGATCATCAAGGTTACGGTTGCCATGTTTGGCGCTGCGCCCGGTGGCTATATGGATGATTTGATCAATATTTTTGAAGCCAGCGGAAAAAATCTCACTGAGTTTGCCAAAGCCCTAGCCTATACGCCTATCTTCCAAGATTCGCAATATTATCCAAACTACCTGACCACAGAAGAAATCGCTGAGAAGATGACCCAGTCCTTTGGATTGGATCCTCAGGATAATGGTCCTGGGACGCAGGCCTACAACTACTTCCTGGGTGGGTTGAATGGTGCAACAGACATATATGCCGCCATTGGCGAGCTGTTTGCTGCTGCAGTGGATTACTTGGATAATGTGGCAGCAGCGGATCCTGCTAATCCGTTCAATGCCACTGCTCAGGCGTTGCAGAACAAAGCCCTTATCGCTGAATACTACACTGTTGAAATGGGGGGTGATACTACAGATTTAGGTCAACTGGCTAATGTTGTGGCGAATGTGGATGAGAATACGGATGTGTCTGATCCTGCAGAAGTGATTGAGGACACAGCTGGTGTTG
>DQVN01000082.1 GCA_015661715.1 Sulfurivirga caldicuralii | reverse complement strand
CCCCCCCCCCCGCCACACATGCGCGCGAATCGAGCATGGGGCGTGCATCCAACTGCCAAAAATCTCACCGTAAAAATAACAGCGTGCGGCAGGGAAAAATCCAGTGTATGTCTCGATCATACACTGATCAACGGCGCTTTCAAGTCAATTCAAAGTAGCAGCAATCTTATCCCACCGGAAAAGAGAGACTATTCCATCAGCTATCCACCAATAACCAAATCTTTTAACATGGGTCTACAAAGGGGTAAGTTCCGATGAATTTGACTAAAAAGCACGCTTTAGACCTGATTGAGACGGTTATTTTACCTGTCTCTCGTAAAATTCAGCAAAATAAACAACTTTGTCGTTTTTTTTCTGATCGGGAAAGTTTTCTGAAACATAATTTGCGCATGGGACATCTGGCGATTGCAATGTTATATGCGCCGAAAAAGGCGGAGCAGTTGATGGCAGTAATGCATCAAGCCCATGCACGCCATGGCCTCTCATTGGAAGTTTTGACACCCTTTGTCACTGAGTTTTTCCAGCGATATGTGGCCTGGTGCCGGATGAGCAAACTGGTACCGGATACCCAACGTGACCGGCTGGAAGATGAAGCGGATGTTTATTTACAGCGCTGGAAAAAAGATTACACCCGTGTGCTGCGGGCGAGTACCCAGCGGCAAGCAGAGGAAGTCGTCATGTTTGATGGACAAGGTGAGTCAGCAGAGAAGGAATTCACCTTTTTTGAGGCTGAACAGACGGATAAGGCAATAGATGAGATGCATACGTCCGGCGTTGATAAACAGGTTGTCAGCGCCAGAGAATATATGGCATCCGGTGAGATGCTACCAGAGCAGATTTCTGTCATCATCGATGAATTCGCAGAGTTGGAAGAGCTCTTTGCCCAGCATTTACGTTTGGATGAAGATTTTGTGCATGATTTTCAAAGCCATTTAAAGTATCTAGCGGATAATCTGTTTAGTTCTATTGAGTTTGAACAGATGGGTTATAGCCTGCAGCAGTTGCTGCGTATTGTGGATCAAGCTTTGGCATTGAATGAGGAGAACAAAGTACTGATTTACGCTTTGCTGGAGCAGTTGGTCCTAGATTTGAGAAGCTGGGTCAATAATCTGTTTGTTGAACAAACGGCTGTAGATATTCACTATTTGGATGCGGCCCTGCTGGCTTCCATTGCACAGATTGAAATGATGCTAAATCTAGAATGACGAATGCAGAACACAAGGAAACGTCTTAACGAGATCGTCCAGATAATCCCAGACCTGTGACTCATCTAGTTGAAGCAGGTTTTTCAGCTTTGGCGCATCCTTTTTCATGGTGGTGGCTCTCCTTTCCGGTTGTTGTTTCGCAATTTCAATTTAACCTGATCAGAATCACCACCTCTTAAAATGGGTGCCATCGCCAGTGGGGCACATAGGGACTGTTTGCATCGGTTGGGCAGGGAGGGTGTGGGGTTAATCCCGGATGATCAGCAGCAGGCCGATGCCTATCAGCAGGGCTTGTTCGATCAGACTCAAGGAGAAGATGGGTACCAACGCCAGGACAATCAGTACCACGCCGAGGGTGCGGTTGCGTGCTGCTTTACGGTTGCGCTGCAGTGCTTGGTGCAAGGCTTCTAGTTGGGGCACTGGATAGTCCCGTCTGTGGTGGGCGGTGTCGTCCAGGACGCGGTGGATCAATCCGGGCAGCTCTGGCGCGCGCTCGATCCAGTAGGGCAATTGGTCGCGGGCGGTATGGATAAAGCCGCGCAGACCCACCCGTTCTTTCATCCACGCTTCCAGAAACGGTTTGGCGGTGTCCCACAGATCCAGCTCGTCGTTGAGCTGACGGCCCAGCCCTTCGATATTGAGCAGGGTTTTTTGCAGCAGCACCAGCTGCGGCTGCACTTCCATGCCAAAGCGGCGCGCCGTTTGGAACAGGCGCATCAGAAACAGACCAAAGGAGATCTCCTTGATAGGCCGGCCCCAGATGGGTTCGCTGACGGCGCGGAAGGCGGCCTCCAGTTCATTGACCCGGGTGTGCGCCGGCACCCAGCCCGATTCGATGTGTAGCTCGGCGACTTTAAGGTAGTCCTGGTTGAAAAAGGCGAGAAAGTTTTCCGCCAGATAGCGTTGATCTTCTGGCGTCAGGCTGCCCATGATGCCGAAATCAATGGCGGCATAGCGCCCATCGGGCAACACGAAAATATTGCCCGGGTGCATGTCGGCGTGAAAGAAGTTGTGCTTGAACACTTGGGTGAAGAAGATGATCACCCCGTTGCGGGAGAGCTTTTCCAGATCCACGCCCTGGCGTTTCAGTTCGTCCAGCTCGCTGATGCGGGTGCCGTAGATGCGCTCCATGGTCAATACGGACGGTGTGGTCAGATCCCAAAAGACCTGTGGGACATAGAGCAGGTCTGAGCCTTCCCAGTTGCGCCGCAACTGACTGGCGTTGGCTCCTTCGCGCATCATATCCAGCTCATCGTGCAGGGTTTTGTCGAATTCATGCACCACTTCCACAGGGTGCAGGCGACGGGCTTCGACCACCGCCCGCTCCAGTAGTCTGGCTAAGGTATAGAGGATGGCCAAATCCTGCTCGATCACCGGTTGAATGTCTGGACGCACCACTTTCACCACCACATCCAGCCCGTTGGGCAGGGTGGCGGCATGGACTTGGGCGATGGAGGCGGAGGCCATGGGATTCAGGTCAAATGATGCGAAGGCTTCATCCAGTGGGCGTTTGAGTTCCGCTTCAATAATGGCGCGCGCCTGCTGCGGATCGAACGGCGGGCAGTCGTCCTGCAGTTTGGCCAGTTCATTGGCGATGTCTTCCGGCAGCAGATCCTTGCGGGTGGAGAGGGCTTGGCCGAATTTAATGAAAATGGGCCCCAGCGCTTCCAGGGCCAGACGGATGCGCTCACCGCGGCTGCCGGGGTGGCGTGGGCGCCAGTTCCATGGCAGCAAACGGTTGAGCCAGATCAGCCAACGCAGGCGGCTGTCGGACAGCAACAGCTGGTCAATGCCGTAGTGGGTCGTGACGCGGTTGATCTGCACCAGCCGCACCAATTGGCGCAACAGTGGGATGCGTTTATTCATCGGTGGCGTGCTCCAGGCGCTGAATGCGTGCGCTCAACTGCTCCACTTGCCCATGGGTTTGGGCCACCTGGCGGGCAAAGACCGTATATTCTTCCCGGGTAGGCAGCAGGGCCACTTCAAACTGCAGATACTCCTGCAGGGTCAGGCGGCCGCTGTCGCTCAGGCGGCGCAGCAAGCGGTGGGCCTGCTGTTCGGCTTGAGTGAACAGGCTCGCGGGCAGGGTACCCAGCCAGCGCTCGATCACCGCGCCCAGCTCAGGGTGAAGCTGGCCCAGGCAGTCCAGAAACCCTTCAGCCAGCGTCCTGTCCCCGGCGAATGTCACCCGCTGCTGCTGGAGCAGTTGGGCGCGGGTATCGGGCTGTTTCAGCAGGGGCCACAGCAGGCTGCGGGTGGTGAGCTGCGCATCCGCCTCCCCCTCTAAGGTGCGGTTGATGGCAAGCTGATCGGGTTGGATGATGAAATAAAAGGTGAGATTCAGGTCGCTGAAGGTCACACCTACGCTTTTGCCCACCAGCGGTTTCAGGCAGGGGGCACCATATTGATCATAGCGGATGGCGCTGTTCAGCAGGGTTTCCAGCGCAGCATCCACAGCAGGGGCGAGCAGTTTGGCATCCAGCATCAGAACACCCAGCCGCGATGCAGGGCGACGATGCCCTGGTTGAGGTTGGTGTATTCGGCGCGGTCAAACCCGGCTTCCAGCATCATCTCTTTCAAGGCCTGTTGAGAGGGGTGTTTGCGGATGGATTCGGCCAGATAGCGGTAGCTGTCCTCATCCTTGGCGATGACCTTGCCCATGCGCGGCAGAATATGGAAGGAGTAGAAATCATAAGCCTTGCGCAGCAACTCCCCTTCCACTTGGGAGAACTCCAGAATCAGCACCTGGCCGCCGGGTTTGAGCACCCGGGCCATCTCTCGCAGAGCGGCAGCCTTGTCGGTGACATTGCGCAGGCCGAAAGCGATGGTGACGCGGTCGAAACAGTCCTCCTCGAACGGCAGCTGCTCTGCGTTGGCAATGGCGAAATCCACCCATTGGGCCACGCCCGCGTCCACCAGACGGCGGCGCCCCACGTTGACCATGTTCTCGTTGATATCCGCCAGCACCACTTCACCGTTGGGCGCCACCCGGCGGGCCAGGGCCTTGGTCAGATCGCCGGTGCCGCCGGCCACATCCAGCACGCGCATACCGGGACGCACGCCCGCCGTCTCCACCGCAAAGCGTTTCCACAGGCGGTGGATGCCGAAGGACATGACATCGTTCATCAGGTCATATTTGTCCGCCACAGCGTCGAAGACGCTTTTGACATGCTTGACCTTCTCTTCCCACGGGACTTCCTTGAAACCGAAGTCAACGGTCTTGTTTGTGCCCATAGCCGGCCGCCTTGAGTTGTTTGAGGTATTCGTTCCAATAGTGGCCGTAGTGCTTGCCCAGCGTATACAGCCGCTCCCAGGTGTAGATGCCGGTGTCATGGCCGTCATCAAAGTGGATTTTAATGCCATACTGGCCCACGGGGGTAATGGCTTCGCAACCGACGTTTTCCTTGCCCACCTGCAACTGATAGTCCTCGGGACGATGACCCACCACTTCAGCCGACTGGGAATGCACCCGCAGAAATTCACAACTGTAGGTGAATGTCTCACCGTTTTCAAAGGTAATGGTCAGGCGTTTGGCCTGGGTGTCCAGTTCAATACGGGTCGGGGTCATAGGATGTATTGACTCAGGTCCTGGTTTTGCGCCAGGGCGGCCAGACGCTCGTCCACATAGGCGGGCGTAATGGTGAAGGTCTCGCCGCTGTGCTCCGGCGCATCGAAGCTGATCTCTTCCAATAGCCGTTCCATCACGGTGTGCAGGCGACGGGCGCCGATGTTTTCCGTCTGCTCGTTCACCTGCCAGGCCACTTCGGCGATACGGCGGATGGCTTCTTCTTCGAATACCAGCGTCACCCCCTCGGTTTTGAGCAGGGCGCGGGCCTGCTCGATGAGGCTGGCCTGAGGCTCGGTGAGAATGCGGACAAAGTCCTCCACGCTGAGGCTGTTGAGCTCCACCCGGATAGGCAGGCGCCCCTGCAGCTCTGGAATCAGGTCAGAGGGCTTGGCCAGATGGAAAGCGCCGGAGGCGATGAACAGAATGTGGTCGGTCTTGACCATGCCGTATTTGGTGGAGACGGTTGCCCCCTCGATTAGCGGCAGCAGGTCTCGCTGCACCCCTTCACGGGAGACATCGCCCTGTCGTTCGCCGGTTTTGGCCACCTTGTCGATTTCGTCAATAAAAACAATGCCGTTCTGTTCGACCGCCTCCAGCGCCATGGCTTTGATCTCATCCTCATTGATCAGGCTGGCCGCGGCTTCTTCGGTCAGTAGCTTCAGCGCCTGGCGGATGGGCAGGCGGCGCTTCTGTTTGCGGGTTTTTCCCAAAGACTCGAACATGCTCTGCAACTGTTGGGTCATGTCCTCCATGCCCGGTGGCGCCATGATCTCCATCTGCACCGGTGGGGCGGCCACATCGATTTCAATCTCCTTGTCGTCCAGCTCGCCGGCCAGAATGCGCTGGCGGAATTTCTCCCGGGTGGGCGCCATCTCTTCGTGGCTGCGCTGCTCGAAGCCGCGCGCCGGCGGCAGCAGCACATCGAGAATACGCTCAACAGCTTGGGCCCGGGCCTTTTCTTGCACGGTGCCCATGGCCTGCTCGCGCAGCATCTTGATGGCATTGTCCACCAGATCCCGGATAATGCTGTCCACATCGCGGCCCACATAGCCCACTTCGGTGAACTTGGTGGCTTCCACCTTGATGAAGGGGGCGTCGGCCAGCTTGGCCAGGCGGCGGGCAATTTCGGTTTTGCCCACTCCGGTGGGGCCGATCATGAGGATATTTTTCGGTGTCACCTCCTGACGCAACGCCGCCGGCAGACGGCTGCGGCGCCAGCGGTTGCGCAGGGCAATGGCCACGGCACGCTTGGCATCCGCCTGTCCGATAATGTGTTTGTCCAGCTCGGCAACGATCTGTTTGGGGGTTAGCATGGCCTCTCCTCAATTCGGTTGAATCCGCTTATTATAGCGGTCAGGCTATAATCAGCGGGCGGAAAGGGGGTCCCCCGAATTTTTTATCGGCCGATTTTTGCGGCGAGAATAAGGCCGGAAAACGCTGAAAAATGCACAGGAGAGAGCTTGTGGGGCTGAAATTCGCCAAAATGCATGGTTTGGGCAATGATTTCATGGTGGTGGATGCCATATCGCAGCGGTTTGCGCCCTCGGCGGAACGGGTGCGTGCTCTGGCGGATCGCCACTTGGGCGTTGGCTTTGATCAGTTGCTGCTGGTGGAGCGGCCCACGCGGGCGGATGTGCTGTTTCGTTACCGCATCTTCAATGCCGATGGGTCGGAGGTGGGTAACTGTGGCAATGGGGCGCGCTGTTTTGCCCGGTTTGTCTATGACAGCGGGTTGACGGATCAGCGCCAGATTCCCGTGGAGACAGCCAGCGGGCGGATGGTGCTGTATGTGGAAGACAATGGTTGGGTGCGGGTCGATATGGGCACGCCTCGCTTTAGTCCGTCATCCTTGCCCATGACGATGCCCACGGAGCAGGCCCGCTACCGCATTGAAGTGGCGGGGCAATCCGTGGAGGTGGGCGCTGTGTCGGTGGGCAATCCCCATGTGCTGGTGCGGGTTGCTTCTGTGGATGAGGCGCCGGTGGAGACCCTGGGGCCAGCGTTGGAAAGCCATCCGCTGTTTCCCGAACGGGTCAATGTGGGCTTTGCCGAAGTGGTGAACCGCCAGCAGGTGAAGTTGCGGGTGTATGAGCGGGGGGCGGGGGAGACCCTGGCCTGCGGCACTGGCGCGGTGGCGGCGATGGTGATTTTGCGGCGCTGGGGACTGGTGGATGAGGTGGTGGAAATCACCCTGCCAGGTGGGGCGCTGCGTATTGCCTGGTCAGGGGCGCCGGACGAGCCGGTCTGGATGAGCGGGCCGGCCACCTGGGTCTATACAGCGGAGTTGTGTGATGGATAAGCCGCTGGATGCCGGACAGGTGGCCGCCTATCTGCGCGATCATCCCACCTTTTTCCATACCTTCCCGGAACTGTTGGAGCATTTGAGCGTGCCGCACCCTAAAACGGGACAGGCGATCTCTTTGCTGGAGTGTCAGGTGATGCAGTTGCGGGCGCGCAAAACGCAACTGGAGGCGGAGCTGGAGGGGCTGGTGGCCATCGCCGGGGACAATGGCAGGCTGTTCAACCGCATGCATCAGCTTAACCGTGCCATGATGGCGGCCCGCTCGGAGGAGGCGGCGGTGGCGGCGTTACTGACGGGTTTACAGAATATTTTTGGCTTAGAGCAGGTGCGCCTGCTCAGCTTTGAGGTGCCTGCCCGCCCGGTGGCGGGGCTGCAACAGTTGGGTATCAGTGGGCGTTGGAAGCGCTTGCTGCAGACCCATTTGCAGGTGGGGCAGCCCCGCTGTGGCCCCCTGGAGCCTGAATGGCAGGCCGGTCTGTTTGAGCCGATGCCGGCCATAGCCAGTGTGTGCGTTGTGCCCTTGGGGTTTGAGCGGGTGTGGGGCGCTTTGGCGCTGGGAAGCGGTGACCCTGCGCGTTTTTCTCCAGCGTTGGATACCTATTTTCTCCGCCTGTTGGGTGAACTGATCAGCGCCCGGTTGGCACATTTGTTTGGAGATGCGTTGAGCGATGTCGACTGAACGGGATGCGGTTGCCGCCTTTCTCGACCACTTGCAAGCGGGTGATGTGTCGGCGCACACCCTGCGCAGCTATGGGCGGGTGCTACGCGCCTTTGTCCGCTTTCTCGGTGGGGCGGCGGATTGGCGCAGGGTGAGCGGGCGCGATATTGAGCGCTACCTGCTGGAGCTGGGGGCGCAGGGACGCAGTCCCGCAACGCAGGCGGCCCATCTGGCCGCTTTGCGCGCTTTTTTCCGCTTTTTGTTGCGTACCGGCGAGGTGGACGCCAATCCAGCGGCCATGGTGCGTGCGCCCAAGCGGGCTCAGCCTTTGCCTAAGGCGCTGGATGTGGATCTGGCGCAGAAGCTGATGGGCGGTTTTGCCGACGACTGGGCTGGCAGGCGTAATCGGGCATTGTTGGAGTTGCTCTACAGTAGCGGTGCGCGCATCAGTGAGGTGGCCGCTTTGACGGTCGCGGATGCTGAGCGGATGCTGGCGCAGGGCGGGGTGGAGATCAAACAGGGGAAGGGGGGCAAGGACCGGTGGGTGGCGGTGGGCCAGCTTGCGGGCGCAGCGCTGAAACAGTGGTTGGCGGTCAGAGGCGAGGTGGCGCCCCAAAGCGATGCGCTGTTTGTTAACCGTCGCGGCGGCGCTTTGAGCGTGCGCAGTATGCAGCAGATTGTCAAAACCCATGCCAAGCGTTTGGGGTTGCCTCAGACGGTTACGCCGCATACACTGCGCCACAGTTTCGCCACCCATCTCTTGGAGAGCAGTGGCGATCTGCGTGCGGTGCAGCAGCTTTTGGGGCATGCCAGTTTGGATGCCACGCAGATTTATACCCGTATGGACTTTCAGCATTTGATGAAGGTGTATGAACAGGCCCACCCGCGGGCCCATAAAAAGGATGAGCCATGAGTTTTAAGGGAACCACGATTTTATGCGTGCGCCGTAATGGGCGCATGGTCATCGGGGGCGATGGACAGGTGACGCTCGGGCATGTGGTGATGAAGGGCAATGCGCGTAAGGTGCGCCGCTTATACAATGGTCAGATCCTGGCCGGATTTGCCGGCGCCACAGCGGATGCCTTTACCCTGTTCGAGCGTTTTGAAGGCAAGCTGCAAAGCTACAGCGGACAGCTGATGCGCGCAGCGGTGGAGATGGCCAAGGACTGGCGGACCGACCGTGCCCTGCGACGGCTGGAGGCGATGATGATCGTGGCCGATCAGAATACCATGCTGCTGTTATCGGGCAGCGGGGATGTGATCGAGCCGGAGAGTGATTTTATTGCCATCGGCTCGGGCGGCAGTTATGCCCATGCCGCCGCCCAGGCGCTGATGGCCCATACCGACCTGCCCGCCCGGGCGGTGGTGGAAAAGGCCCTGAGCATTGCCGCGGACCTGTGTATCTATACCAATCACGCATTGACAATAGAGGAATTGGAGTAATGTTTAAGACCATTGAACCCTGGTTGGAACAGTTTTTATGGAAAAGCCGTTTAGTGGTGTTTGTGGCCGTGTTTGCCAGCCTGTTTACCGCTTTTGGCGTGTTTTATATGACCGCAGTGGATGTGTATTACACCCTGTCCCATTTGGCTCACTACGCCCAGTTGAGCGATGCCGAACGGGCGCATCTGAAGGCGCAGACGGTGGCCCATGTGGTGGGGTCGGTGGATGGTTTTCTGCTGGGAACCATTATGCTGATTTTCTCCTTGGGCCTGTATGAGCTGTTTATTTCCAAAATCGATCCCGCCCATGAGGAGGGGCACAGCAAGGTACTCTACATTAATAGCCTGGATAACCTGAAGGACAAGCTGGCCAAAGTGATTATCATGATTCTGATTGTCATGTTCTTTGAGCAGGCCATTTTTCTCAAACCCTCCGGCCCATTGGAGTTGCTGTATTATGCCTTGGCCATTATGTTGATTGGTCTGGCGCTGTATCTCTCCCACAAGGCTTATAATAAACAGTGAACTAAAAAGGCCCGTCAGGGCCTTTTTTATTGCCTTCGCCCCCCGTTTTGCCCTATTGGCGTGCTCACCACCCTATTGCCTTTCTGGATGAGTCTATTCGTAGGGTATTCATCTTGTATTTGTCCGCTTTGTCCCCATTAAATGGGCAGACAATTTTATGGAGAGGTGGACGAATATGATGGATAGAATGACCAATACATTGCAGCAGGCACTGGCCGATGCACAATCTAAAGCAGTGGAGCAGAGCAATCAGTTTATCGAGCCGCTGCATATTCTGGCGTCCCTGATTGAGCCGCAGCAGAATATGTTGCGACTGGCAGGGGTGGATATCCAGAAGCTCAAACAGGCGGTGGCGGAAAAGCTGAAGACACTGCCGCAGGTATCTGGCGCCGCGGCCGGGGATGTGAAGCTCTCCAACAAGGCCGCTCAGGTACTCAACCTGATGGACAAGCAGTCCAAGGAACTGGGCGACAGCTACATCGCCAGTGAGCTCTTCTTCCTGGCATTGCTGGAGATTGCGGATGCGGCCGCTGACCTGCTCAAAGAGGCCGGTGGCAGTAAAGAGAAGATTTTACAAGCGATTCAACAGATTAGAGGAGGCGAGACCGTGCAGGATCCCAATGCAGAAGATACCCGGCAAGCGCTGGAGAAATATACCATTGACCTGACCGCCCGCGCGGCAGAAGGCAAGTTGGACCCGGTCATCGGTCGGGATGATGAGATTCGCCGCACCATTCAGGTGCTGCAGCGCCGTACCAAGAACAACCCGGTGCTGATTGGTGAGCCCGGGGTCGGTAAGACCGCCATTGTGGAAGGGTTGGCGCAGCGCATCGTCAATGGTGAAGTACCCGAAGGCTTGCGCAATAAGCGGGTGTTGAGCCTGGATCTAGGTGCGTTGCTGGCTGGTGCCAAATACCGGGGTGATTTTGAGGAGCGCCTCAAGGCGTTGATCAAGGATATTGAGAAATCCGAAGGTCAGATCATCCTGTTTATTGACGAGATCCACACCATGGTGGGCGCCGGTAAGGCCGATGGCGCCATGGATGCGGGGAACATGCTCAAGCCGGCGTTGGCCCGGGGCGAGTTGCATGTCATCGGTGCCACGACCTTGGATGAGTATCGCCAGTACATTGAGAAAGACGCTGCGTTGGAGCGCCGCTTCCAGAAGGTACTGGTGGATGAGCCGAGCGTGGAGGATACCATCGCTATTTTGCGCGGTCTCAAGGAGCGCTATGAAGTGCACCACGGGGTGGAGATTACCGACAGCGCCATCGTGGCGGCAGCGACCCTGTCTCATCGCTACATCACCGACCGCAAGCTGCCGGACAAAGCCATCGACTTGATCGACGAGGCGGCCTCGCGGATCCGCATGGAGATCGATTCCAAGCCGGAGGAGCTGGATAAGCTGGAGCGTCGCCTGATTCAGTTGAAAATTGAGCGGGAAGCGCTGAAGAAAGAAACGGATGAGGCGGCGAAGAAGCGTCTGGCGGAACTGGAAGATAAGATTGCCGAACTGGAGAAAGAGTACGCCGAGCTGGAGGAGATCTGGAAGCGCGACAAGGCGTTGCTGCAAGGGGTCAAAGAGCTCAAAGCGCAGTTGGATAAGGCGCGCATCGAGCTGGAGCAGGCGTTGCGCGAAGGCAATATGAATAAGGCGGCCGAGCTGCAGTATGGTGTGATTCCGCAGCTGGAGCAGAAAATTAAGGAAGCCGAGGCGGCGGAGGCGGCAGGCGATGATCAGCCACACCTGCTGCGCAACAAGGTGACGGAGGAGGAGATCGCCGAAGTGGTCTCCCGGTGGACGGGTATTCCGGTCAGCAAGATGCTCGAAGGCGAGCGCGAGAAGCTGCTGCATCTGGAAGACGAGCTGCGTAAGCGCGTGGTGGGCCAGGATGAGGCGGTGCATGCCGTGGCTGCGGCCATCCGCCGTGCCCGTGCGGGTCTGGCCGATCCGAATCGACCCAATGGTTCGTTCCTGTTCCTGGGTCCCACCGGTGTGGGTAAGACTGAGCTGACCAAGGCGTTGGCCGAGGTGCTGTTTGACACGGAAGAGGCGATCATCCGCCTGGATATGTCGGAGTTTATGGAAAAGCACGCGGTGGCGCGTCTGATCGGGGCGCCCCCAGGCTATGTGGGTTATGAGGAAGGCGGTTATTTGACCGAAAAGGTGCGTCGTAAGCCCTACTCTGTCATCCTGTTTGATGAGGTGGAGAAAGCGCACCCGGATGTGTTCAACATCCTGTTGCAGGTGCTGGATGACGGCCGCCTGACCGATAGCCATGGCCGTACCGTGGATTTCCGCAACACGGTGATTATCATGACCTCGAACTTGGGCAGCCATCTGATTCAAGAGATGGCGGGCGTCAAGGATTATGAGGCGATGAAAACCGCGGTGATGGAGGTGGTCGGTCAGCACTTCCGCCCAGAGTTCATCAACCGTATTGATGAAACGGTGGTATTCCATCCATTGGGCAAAGAGCAGATTCGGGCGATCACCAACATTCAGATTCGTCGGGTGGCCAAACGTCTGGAAGAGCAGGACCTCCACTTGGAGGTGTCGGAGAAAGCGCTGGATCTGTTGGGCGAAGCGGGCTTCGACCCAGTCTATGGTGCCCGTCCGCTGAAGCGAGCCATCCAGCACATGCTGGAAAACCCGTTGGCGGAAGCCCTGCTCAAAGGGGCGTTTGCCCCGGGCGACACCATCGTCGTGGATGCGGAAAATGGCGAGATTGTCTTCCGCAAGAAATAAAAGCTACATTAAACTCACATCAAGGCGCCTGCGGGCGCCTTTTTGCTATTAACGCTTGACAAGGGTGAGCTCAACCGTATAATTCCGCTCTGTCTCACATCACTGATATGCCGACGTAGCACAACTGGTAGTGCAACTGACTTGTAATCAGTAGGTTGGGGGTTCAAGTCCCTCCGTCGGCACCATATCATTTTCCTTCTCGGGGCATAGCTCAGTCTGGTAGAGCACCGTCATGGGGTGGCGGGGGTCGCAGGTTCAAGTCCTGCTGTCCCGACCAACTT
>DQVN01000009.1 GCA_015661715.1 Sulfurivirga caldicuralii | reverse complement strand
CCTATGTCGTGATCCGGCACCACCCGTTTAGCCTCAGAGTATTTGCCAACATCCTCGCCATACTCAAAGGCCACATCCTGCAGCTCACACTCACCGCCCTGGTCACAGATGGGGCAGTCCAGCGGATGGTTGATCAGCAAGAACTCCATTACTGCCTTTTGGGCAGCCTTAGCCTTAGGCGAATTGGTCTTTACCTTCATGCCGTCGGTTACCGGCGTGGCGCAAGCGGGTAACGCCTTGGGCGCACCTTCCACCTCCACCAGGCACATGCGGCAGTTGGCGGCAACTGATAGTTTCTTGTGGTAACAGAAGCGCGGAATGGGAATCTGCGCTTCATCTGCCACATCAATCAGCATGTCGCCCTCGTGGGCTTCGACGATCTGACCGTTAATTTCAATCTTAATCATATGCGGTTACCCACCTTAGGCACGGTCGTAAATGCTGCAACCGTGTTCGATATAGTGACGGAATTCAGGCTCGAAGTGTTCAAGGAAACTGGCCACTGGAATGGATGCCGCATCACCCAGACCACAAATGACGCGCCCCATAATCTTGCCGGATACATCCTTGAGCATTTCAATATCCTCCGGACGCCCCTTGCCAGTGCGAATTCGGTGTACAACCCGATACATCCAACCAGTTCCTTCCCGGCAAGGGGTACACTGACCGCAGGACTCTTCATAGTAGAACCATGTCAACCGTTCCAGAGCCTTCACCATATCGGTCGTTTCATCCATAATAATGACCGAACCGGCGCCCAGGAAAGATCCCGCTTTGGCAATGGAGTCATAATCCATATTCATTGCCATCGCCTTCTCCGCTGGCAAAACAGCAGTGGAAGAACCACCAGGAATAACTGCCTTCAGCTTACGCCCTTTCCATACACCACCTGCCAGCGCCAAAAGGTCTTTGAAGGGTGTACCCATGCGTACTTCGTAATTCCCCGGCTTTTCCACATGGCCGGAAACGGCATAAATCTTGGTTCCCCCTGCACCGGGCACGCCTAAATCGGCAAACCACTTACCGCCCTTCGCAAGAATCATGGGAATAGAGGCTAAGGTTTCGGTATTGTTGATGGTTGTCGGTTTACCGTAGAGGCCATAACTGGCAGGAAAAGGCGGCTTGAAACGGGGCTGTCCTTTTTTCCCTTCAATGGACTCAATTAGCGCTGTCTCTTCCCCACAAATATAGGCGCCTGCCCCCAGATGGGTGTACAGATCAAAGTCCCACCCGGAACCGAGAATATTCTTGCCCAACAAACCCGCCTCATAAGCCTGTTTCACCGCATTATCAAAGCGCTTATAAGGCTGCCAAAACTCGCCCCGGATATAGTTGTAACCTGCACTGGCACCGATGACGTATCCGGCGATCATCATCCCTTCAACCAGTTGGTGCGGGTTATAGCGCAGGATATCCCGATCCTTGAAAGTACCCGGCTCACCTTCATCCGAATTACACAAAATGTACTTAGGCCCTGGTGCATGGCGATTCATGAAACTCCACTTCAGCCCCGTAGGAAACCCTGCGCCACCTCGTCCGCGGATATTGGATGTTTTCACCTCATCAATAATTTCCTGCGGGGTAATTTCACCAGCCAAGACCTTTTTCCACACCTCATAGCCACCATTGGCCATGTAAACATCAATGTCCCATGACTGATCAAGGTGATTGAGACGATA
The DNA here is from genome assembly GCA_015661715.1 of Sulfurivirga caldicuralii. Taxonomy (GTDB): domain Bacteria; phylum Pseudomonadota; class Gammaproteobacteria; order Thiomicrospirales; family Thiomicrospiraceae; genus Sulfurivirga; species Sulfurivirga caldicuralii_A. Next base: position 3,872 of record DQVN01000009.1, on the reverse strand, counting down.
ACAGCATTCATTCAGAGGGATATCCGCCATAGCTTACTCCAGGCTGTCCAGCAATTCATCCAACCGCTCACGGGTCAGATTGCCGTAGTATTCCTTGCCGATCATGGCCACCGGGGCTTCACCACAAGCACCCAGGCACTCCACTTTCTTGATCGAGAACTTGCCATCGGGTGTAACCTCACCAATCCCCACACCCAGTTTCTCCTGCAAATAAGCCACCAGATCATCGGCATCGCGCAACATGCAGGAGATATTGGTACACATGCAGATCTTGTAACGACCGACCGGTTTGTGCTCATACATGGAGTAGAAAGTGGCCACTTCATAAACGGCGATTGGCGGCATCCCCAGATAGTCCGCCACCTCATCCATCAATTCTCGAGTCAGATAGCCACCATTGACTTCCTGAACGATCCGTAGCGCCGGCATCACTGCGGACTGACGCTGATCTTCGGGGTACTGGGCGATCCAGCGGTCAATACGTTCCTTAACCTCGCCCTTGATGACCTGATACTGTTTCTCACTCATCGGTCAATCTCCCCGAATACGATATCCTGTGTACCGATAATGGTGACCACATCGGCAATCATATGTCCTTTGCACATTTCGTCCAACGATGCCAGATGCGCAAAACCCGGGGCACGGATTTTCAGCCGATAGGGTTTGTTGGCACCGTCAGAAACAAGGTAGATGCCAAACTCGCCCTTTGGATGTTCCACCGCTGCATAGGCCTCTCCCTCTGGCACGGAATAGCCCTCGGTAAACAGCTTGAAGTGGTGGATAAGCGCCTCCATGTTGCTCTTCATCTCTTCCCGCTTGGGCGGTGTCACCTTATGGTTCTCCACCATCACCGGCCCCGGATTCTCACGCAGCCACTTGATACACTGCTTGATGATCTTATTGGACTCGCGCATCTCTGCCATACGCACCAGATAACGGTCATAGCTATCCCCGTTCTTGCCCACGGGAATGTCAAAGTCCAGCTTGCCATAGACCTCATAAGGTTGCTTTTTCCGCAAGTCCCACGCAACCCCTGAACCACGCAACATGGGCCCGGTAAAACCCAACTGCAGAGCGCGCTCCGGCGATACCACACCAATATCGACTGTCCGCTGTTTCCAGATGCGGTTATCGGTCAGCAACGTTTCATACTCATCCAGGTAACCCGGGAAACGCTCGGTGAAAGCTTCCAAGAAATCCAACAAAGTACCTTCACGGGTTTCATTGAGCTTTTTGATCTCTTTTTCAGAGCGCCACTTGGACGGCTTGTACTTGGGCATGGAGTCTGGCAGATCGCGATAGACACCTCCGGGACGGTAATAGGTGGCATGCAAACGCGCACCCGAAACCGCCTCATAGCAATCCATCAGATCTTCCCGCTCGCGAAACGCATAGAGGAAGACGGTCATCGCCCCGATATCCAGCGCATGGGCCCCCACCCACAGCAGGTGATTGAGAATTCGGGTGATTTCATCGAACATGACCCGGATATACTGCGCCCGCTCCGGCACCTCGATGCCCAACAGCTTTTCAATGGCCAGCACATAACCGTGTTCATTGCACATCATGGACACATAATCCAACCGATCCATATAGCCGATGGATTGGTTGTAGGGCTTATATTCCGCCAGTTTTTCCGTACCCCGGTGCAACAAACCGATATGGGGATCGGAGCGAACCACGGTTTCACCGTCCAGCTCCAAAATCAGGCGCAATACACCATGGGCGGAAGGGTGTTGCGGACCAAAATTCAGGGTGTAGTTCTTGATTTCTGCCATACCCGTTTATCCTTGTTCAGCGGGATTTTCGTGGCGAATAACCCGGGGCACATTGACACGGTTTTCTATGGAGACCGGCTCATACACACACCGCCCCTTCTCCGGGTCATAGCGCATTTCCACATGTCCTGTCAGAGGGAAATCTTTACGCAACGGATGACCCACAAACCCATAGTCCGTCAAGATGCGGCGCAAATCGGGGTGACCTTTGAAGATAATGCCAAACAGGTCAAAGGCCTCGCGCTCAAACCAGTTGGCACTGTTCCACACTTCAACCACCGAGTCGATTATGGGCTGCGCCGTATTGTCAATAAAGGCCCGCACACGAATACGCCGGTTGTTGGCCACCGAAAGCAGATGCATCACCACGGCAAAACGACGGGGCATGTCCAGAGGCAGATCGCTCACCTGCTCTTCAAAGTCAAACACGCCTCGACTGAAACCTTCATTCGGCGCCTGCAGCGTCTCCCAATTGGTGCGTCCATAGGCCACATAGTCCACACCGCACAGATCGATCAGTTGATCAAACCCCAACTGATCCCGCAGTGCGTAAGCCACCTTGAGCCAATCCTGCTCGCGCACCTCGATGGTGTACTCATCCAGCGCGATCTTATCCTGCTCAATCGCATCACCCAGTTCGGCGCGCACCTGTTTTTGTAGATCCAACAATGACTGCTTCATGCCGCTTCTCCTTAGCGCGCAATGGTGTTGGTGCGCTTAATCTTCTGTTGCAACTGCACAATTCCATAAAGCAGCGCTTCAGCCGTCGGCGGACATCCAGGCACATACACATCCACCGGCACAATGCGATCACAGCCGCGCACCACCGCATAGGAATAGTGATAATAGCCACCACCATTGGCGCAGGACCCCATGGAGATGACCCAGCGAGGCTCTGCCATCTGGTCATACACCTTGCGTAACGCCGGCGCCATCTTATTCACCAAAGTGCCCGCCACAATCATCACATCCGACTGGCGTGGACTAGGACGGAAAATAATCCCAAACCGATCCAGGTCATACCGGGAAGCCCCCGCATGCATCATCTCCACCGCGCAACAGGCCAGACCGAATGTCATGGGCCAAAGGGAACCCGTGCGCGCCCAGTTGATCAACTTATCCGCCGTGGTGGTGACTACACCTTCTTTCAAAACGCCTTCTATTCCCATTCCAGCGCTCCTTTACGCCATTCGTAGATAAAGCCCACCACCAACAGGGCAAGAAAAACCGTCATACTGATCAGACCAAACCCACCGATCTCGTCCAGCACGACAGCCCACGGGAAAAGAAATGCAATTTCCAAATCGAAGATGATGAAAAGAATAGCGACCAGATAGAAACGTACATCAAACTTCATTCGCGCATCTTCAAACGCCTCGAACCCACACTCGTAGGGCGAAAGCTTCTCATCATCCGGTTTTTGCGGACCCAACAGATAACCGATGGCAATTGGCCCGAGTCCAAACAGAATGCCCAGCACCACAAAGACGAGAATGGGCAGGTAATTCTCCAACATGGGTGTGCCCCCTGTATGGTTTGAAAATATGGTGCCCAGGGCGGGAGTCGAACCCGCACGGCTTACGCCACCACCCCCTCAAGATGGCGTGTCTACCAATTCCACCACCTGGGCAAAATCCGTTTATTCCGGCACCGCTGGAACCGGTACAGCCGGCACCTCTTCCACCGGCTTCACTTTCTCTATCACACTCTGATAACCGCGCGTCTGCTCAGTACTCATATACGCCAGGGTAATACTGGTAATAAAAAACACCGTTGCCATAACCGCTGTCAGACGCGACAGAAATGTCGCCGAACCACGGCTACCAAATACAGTCTGTGAAGAACCGCCGCCAAAACTGGCACCGGCATCCGCACCCTTACCATGCTGAATCAACACCAAGCCAATAATGGCCAGCGCCACGAGCAAATGAATGGTCAACACTATACCAAACATATTCACTTCGACCCTTTAACCTCAGCTGCGGCACGACAGATTGCTAGAAAGTCCGCTGCATTCAATGACGCGCCACCAATCAATCCGCCGTCAATATCCGGCTGAGAGAAAAGTGCTTTTGCATTACCCGGTTTTACACT
>DQVN01000120.1 GCA_015661715.1 Sulfurivirga caldicuralii | reverse complement strand
TTATTTTCCAGCTCCAGCTCAATACGCACCTGCGGATTGTGCAGATCCACCCCGGTCGCCGCCGCATTCTGATTCAAGTAGCCGCCCACCCAACGCTCCAGTTCCTGCGAGTTAAACCCATGCTGCCCTTTGCGTTTAGCGCGTACTACAAAAGTCTTACCCGCAATGCGGGGCGCCACCACTTCAAACACCCTTTCAGCCACCGCCTGCAGTGTCGGTTCCACCTTAAACTGCTGCACCCGCAATACCTGCTCAATGCCAGGAGTATTGAGCAAAATAGCCTCAGCCTGGCGCACCTGGTCATCCGGCACCTCCACTTCCAACTTATCCAGAAACCACTTCACATTGGGCGGTAGCCCGTCGGCCGCAAAAATTCGCTTGAGATTGTCCGCCAACTGGCGTGTCATCTTCTTTTTAACCGCCGCCCCTTTGATCATGATTTCCGGAAACAGCTTGATGATGTATCGCATGGTCTCACCTTTCCATTTGCGTGCCCACATGATAAGCTTTTGCAGATATTTTTGGTAAAACTGGAGACAAAACCATGCTGCGAGTCGATGAAGTACTGCGCCGGGACGGTGTAGCGGATGATCTGCGCTCTGTTATCAATCATACGCTGATCGGTTGTAAAGAGATTGCCCACAAGCTGAGCCAGGGTGAGCTGGCCGGCATCCTGGGCTCAACAGAAACGGAAAATGTCCAGGGCGAGACACAAAAGAAGCTGGATGTTATCTCCAACGAGGTGCTCAAGCATGTGTTGTCTCAGGATCCGGGCGTGCGTGGCATCGCCTCCGAAGAAGAAGACAACACGGTTGCCATCAACGATGACGGCAAATATCTGGTTACATTCGATCCCCTGGATGGCTCCTCCAATATCGATGTCAACCTCTCCGTCGGCACCATCTTCTCGATCTTGCAGGCCCAGCAGCCCGGTTCTGGTGATGATATGGCGCTATTCCTGCAGTCAGGCCGTAATCAGGTGGCAGCCGGCTATGTACTCTATGGCCCCTCCGCCATTCTGGTACTCACCACAGGCAAAGGTGTCAACTTCTTCACCCTGGACCGCCACATCGGCGAGTTCGTTCTGACCAAAGAGCAGGTGAAGATTCCCGAAGACACCAAAGAGTTTGCCATCAACATGTCCAATCAGCGCTTCTGGGAAAAGCCCATGCAGGACTACATTGCCCACTGTCTGCAAGGTGAAGAAGGTCCTTTAGGCAAGCGCTACAACATGCGCTGGGTCGCCTCCATGGTAGCAGAAGTACACCGTATTCTGGTGCGTGGCGGCATCTTCATGTATCCGTGGGATAGCCGTGATCCATCTAAGGCGGGCAAGCTACGTCTGATGTATGAAGGCAATCCCATGAGCTTTATCGTGGAACAGGCTGGTGGTCGCTCCACCACCGGGCGTGAAGATATCATGGATATCCAACCTGAGGACATCCACCAACGCGTACCGGTCGTCCTCGGCTCCAAAAACGAAGTGGAGACTGTCATGCGCTACCACCTGCAAGGGTGATACGCGCTAAGACAGCCTTATCTGCGCACCCGCCCCGGCGGGTGCTTTGCTTTACCACCATAGGAGAACACCATGAGCTTCAAAGATGTACCCGCAGGCAAGAATATTCCCCACGAAATCAATGTTATCATTGAAATCCCCGCCTTCGCCCCACCGATCAAATATGAAATCGACAAGGAAACCGAAGTCGTTTGGGTCGATCGCTTGCAGGCCACCACCATGTCCTACCCCGCTAACTACGGCTATGTCAACCAGACACTGGCCCTCGACGGCGATCCGGTCGATGTATTGGTGGTCACCCCTCACCCTCTAATGGTGGGTTGTGTCATGCCCTGTCGCCCCATTGGGATGCTGAAAATGACTGACGATGGAGGCGAGGACAGCAAGATCATCGCCGTGCCCACCAATAAGATGACGCCCATTTATCAGGCAGTGGAAAAGGTAGAAGATCTGCCTCTGATCAAAGAACAGACCGAACACTTTTTCAGCCATTACAAGGATCTGGAGCCTGGCAAGTGGGTCAAAATCGAAGGCTGGGAAGACGCCAACATGGCCAAAAGAGAAATTCTAGAGGCCTACGAGCGCTATTGCAGCCAGAGCCGCTGATCGCCACCCGTATCGCACACAGGCCCCGCTCAGGCGGGGCTTTTTTGTGCCTTAGCACCTGCACTGATATAATTGGGCAGTTTGCATATCACATGACAGGAAAAAGTATGGCCACAGAAGAAGTGCGCGACCAACGACTGCGGGCCCGGGTTAAACTACTGGGCAACCTTTTAGGGGAAGTGATCCGCAAGCAGCATGGCGATGATATTCTCAATGCCATTGAAAAACTGCGCAAAGGGTTTATTCAGCTGCGCCAAAACGATGACCCTGCCCTACGACAAGAGCTGCTGGATTTTATCGAATCCCTGGATCCAGACACGCTGATTCTGGTCATCCGCGCCTTCAATATTTATTTTGGCCTGGTCAACCTGGCGGAAGAGGAACACCAGTTCCACGAGCGCCAGAATCAGGTCAAGTCCGACGGCCCCCTGTGGCTAGGTTCTTTCTTGGAAACAATCAACGAACTCAAGCAGCAGGGCATTTCACCTGAAGAGCTACAAACCTTGCTGGACAATCTCAACTATATCCCTGTCTTCACCGCCCACCCCACCGAGTCCAAGCGCCGCGCAGTGATGGAAAACCTGCGCCATATTTTCGAGACCATTGGTGAGCTGAATGAAGCGGAGCACTATCAAAACACCTATGCGCAGGAAGAGATCATCCATAAACTGCGCTACCAGATTCAGACCCTGTGGAAAACCGACGAAATCCGCCGCCAGAAGCCTACCGTCGAGGACGAAATCCGCAACGGCATCTACTACTTCCGCCAGTCCCTGTTCAAAGCTATTCCCGACGTATATCGTTTCATGGAACGGGCGGTGGCGCGCAACTTTGGTGAAGATCAAGTATCCGTCCCTAACTTTCTAACCTTCGGCTCCTGGATCGGCGGCGACCGCGACGGCAACCCCTATGTCACCCATGAGACCACCGAACACGCCCTTTATCTGCAGACACGGGCCGTACTCTACGAATACCAGCGCCGCATCTTTCAACTAGCCGGGCAACTGACCCACTCCCGCCATCTGTGTGACATCAAACAAGAGCTGATCCATCGCGCCACCATCGTGGATGCAGACCTGATGCACATGGTATTCAAAAAGCGCACCGACCGATTCAAAGACGAACCCTATCGCCGTTTCCTCTATATCATGCACGGACGGCTGCAGTGCAACCT
>DQVN01000046.1 GCA_015661715.1 Sulfurivirga caldicuralii | reverse complement strand
TGAAGTGATCGCCTTTGTCGTTGCAGGATCAAGCAGCGCTCTTTAAAAAATAGATTTTTATCTATATTTTTGGGAGTTTTCTATAGAGCCACCCTGTTTTTTAGGGGGCTCAATTGGAAAAAGGCCGTCTGGAAAAAATCTTAGGTTTAATACCTAAGTTGTTGAAAGTGCTGAGGAAATAGAGTTATCCACAGCCCCTTTGACACCTAACCTCGCAGATAGAGGGTTAAGACAGCGCAATTATTGCGCTCTCTATTTCTTTGATCCCTTTGACACCTAACCTCGCAGATAGAGGGTTAAGACAGGCTGTGACTTCAAAAAGGATTTTTTTCATGCCTTTGACACCTAACCTCGCAGATAGAGGGTTAAGACGAATTGACGGGCAGAATTAAGCCGACTTATCCGCTCCTTTGACACCTAACCTCGCATATAGAGGGTTAAGACGCCTTAGAGGGGTTTGATGTAATCATGAATTCCAATCCTTTGACACCTAACCTCGCAGATAGAGGGTTAAGACCGTCAACCCACAAAAGGAGCTTAGCCATGCTAAATACCTTTGACACCTAACCTCGCAGATAGAGGGTTAAGACGATAGAGGAGAGGCACATCACCAAGCACGGATCGCCTTTGACACCTAACCTCGCAGATAGAGGGTTAAGACAATCTTGAAGTATTTCATATCATCGCTCCTTACTCCTTTGACACCTAACCTCGCAGATAGAGGGTTAAGACCGCGCAGGGCGGGCTTTATATTACATTTTTTCGCCCTTTGACACCTAACCTCGCAGATAGAGGGTTAAGACCCTCAAGGCGGTCTAGAACATCATAGAGATAGGCCTTTGACACCTAACCTCGCAGATAGAGGGTTAAGACGGCAATCTGCAAGATGGCGACGCTTTTTTACGTAATCTGGCATATAAATATGGTGTCCCGCAGGAAGAGCTGCGGAGGATCGCCCAAAAAAACAATTGGAGCGGGGCCGGATCTATGGGAATGGCAGCGATTGTGGCGCTTCAACGTAATCCTCAAGCCGCCGCCGAGATCACTTCTCGGCTTGGCGGATTGTTGGGCGCTAAGCGCAATATGGTGGATAAGGATAATTTCAATCAGTTATCCGATCGAGCAAGTCAGGCTGCGCATTATGCAAATTCAAAAGTCACAGATGGGGTTCGAGATGCCGTCAATGGACAAATATCTGCAGACCCCAATGTCAATAACCTCAGCAATTCGGTTCCGCAGAACCTTGGCGATGGGAGAGGCTTTGAGCGTATGCAAAGTGTTTATAACGGAACCAATCTCACCTCGCCGGAAGGGTATGAACCTGCAAAATTGGAAAAGCCCGCACAGGAGCAGTATGTGGATTATCTTATGTCGGCTCTCAAGTCTCATGAAGGCCATGTCAATGGCGTGCGTGACTTTAATATGCTCGATGGTTGGGGCAAGGCTTTCGACAATTTTTACCATAGTAACTCTGGCTTAGCCAATGCTTTTGGCGGATTGTTAGCAGTGCATGCGGTCTCCAATGTCATTGACGTGGACAATGTTAACCGTAAGGATTTGGGCCGTCTGACGACCGTTGCCGAAAATGCTATCAAGCGATTTCCGGATAAAGCGGCTGCTATCGCTCGATCCGTTCTGTCCGGCGCAGGATTGACGGTGGCGGGCAGGGCGCTGGTGGGCGCTGCCGCCGTGGCGGGCACAACTGCTGCCGCCGCTACCGCCGCCGGTGTAGCGGCATTTGGGGCGGCGGCATGGGCGACCCTAGACGATAACGAAAGAGAACAAGTCAAACAGGTATATGAGACGGAAGGGGCAATGGCCGCTATCAAGGAGATGTCCAGTCTGGCGTTGCGTCATTGGAACAGCGACGATGAACTGAGCTCGCAGACTGCGCCAAATCCGCAGATGCCGCCATTGACACAAGGCCCGGATCACTTGCAAAGGTCTAACTGGAACGCAACGCCAAGCGCTGTGTCTGAATCCCGGATGCCAAGTGCAGGCAATGATTCGGATCAGTTGGAGCAGATTATGCAAGCGTTAAATGATACGTCCAAGCGGCGGGTGACTGATTCACGTCGGAGCAGGTTGACCACGAGAGACCCTTCTCAATTTAAATAGATACTCCGAAGGGCATTGACATGGTTGCGCTAATATGCTAGCGTCGAACACATAAGCGATTTTTATCGTAGAGGACACTATTATGGCTTACGGCAATCATAAATTGCGCCAGGTAATGAGAAAGGGTTGCCTGTTCATAATACTGCTGTTGCCCTTGTATACAGCGCTATTCGCCACCTCGTATTACATCACGCTTATCGCCGTCACGCCCGTGACGCTTGAGGGCGTGTTTTCCTATCAATTGCAAACATGGGATTGGGTGATTAAGGGAATCATAATTTTGCCGCCTGCGTGGATCATGGCCAGGATTCACGGTCTGCGGCTTGCCGGGCTGCACAAGCAGCGCCATCTCCCTGACAAGGTTAAGGGAATAAAAGAGTTTGAACCAGTTCCAATCCTTGTTGTGGTGCTGGGTTATAACATCATCGTTTGGGCGGCGTTTTTCCTTTTTGTGGCTTGGATAGGGCGGGAACCCACCATTCCGGACTGGGGTTATGATTTGGGTATGCTTGCACTCGCATTACTCAATTTTCCTATCGGTAGTCTGGATCGATCACCGGACGAGGGCGGAAGCCTTAACCAGGCGATTGATGAGGCTATGGAGGATGAAGGCAGGAAGCGGAAAGATGATGGGTGGGATTCCCATGTTTACAGCTCATCTGCCGGAAATACCTGGTATTGATGATAACTCAACGGATATGGGGCGTTCGCATATATACTAGTTTTGGATGATTCCTTCAATTCGAACTCCCGCCCCCTTTATGGGGGCGTTTTATTTCATTAACTCTTGAAACCCCCACCACGCTAGGCTTTGACACCTAACCTCGCATATAGAGGGTTAAGACCAATACCCTGCTCCCATCGCCGCTTTGACGATGGCTTTGACACCTAACCTCGCAGATAGATGATAAGACGATCGCCCAGCCGTTTTGGCTGGGCTTTTTTGTTGTATGGGTGGGATATTAAAAAGGCGCCCGCAGGCGCCTGGTTAAGGAAGGGTGAGGGGGTTTACTGATTGAGCTGTTCTACCGCCTCGAGGATATGCAGACCGGCTTCATTGACGCTGTTTTTGCCCAGGTAATGAGCCTCCCGTGCAGCCACATAGGCTTTTTCAAATGCTTCTTCGGAGAGGCCTGAGTATTTGATGGCCGTTTTCAGGTTTTTGGGCAGCATGCGAATCTTGCGCTCTTTCACATACAGGGTGCCCACCTGCGAGATGGCTTTGATCACCCGATAAATGGTGGGGTTGAGTGGAGCGCCAAAGCCGGAGGGCACAGCGCTTATGGCCATGTCCATGAGCTCGCCTGCCGGGGTTTCAACAATATTGCCATCGGCCAGCACTTCGACCCAACCGAAGGCTTCCAGTTGTTCCAGGGCCCAACGGGCTTCTTCTTTGTGTAAAGGGTCGGTATAGCTCTTCAGCAGCTCATCTACGCTGGTGCCTTTGCTGCCGATTTTTTTGAAGATGTCCGCCATCAGCGCGGTCATGAGGGGCAAGCGCTCGATACGCCCCGCCAGGTCTTCATAGAAGCGACCGGATTGGCTGGCTTCAAATTCGCCCAGCAGTTTTTCATCCCGTGCCTGTTTGACCCATTCGATATTGGGCGCCAAAAACAGTTCGTTGGCGTGCATTAGTGTTTTCAGTCCGGTGGAGCTGATCTGGCGGGTGGCCTGTTTTTGATCTTCGGCCACTTCTTTGCCGAAAGGCGTCAGTTCGAAGATGGTATGGCCGTTTTGACTGACGGATTCGCTGATCAGGTTAAAGGCCTCCAGGGCGTAGAGCATTTCGCGCAGGTTGAAGTTGTCTTCAAACCAGCGCATCTTGTCTTTTGTTTCTAAAAACGCCTTGAGAATGCGGCTTTTGCGTTTGGGCATGGTGTCCATGTAGCGGCCGTATTCTGCGGCGATCTTTTCAAATTTGGCGATTTGACGCTCGACCAGCTCGCGGTGAATTTCGTTGAGATCGACCAGGCGGTGTGGATCGTTGGCGTATTTTTCGTGTAGCCGCTCGATGGTCAGCAGCAGCTCTACTTCAGGCTCTGACAGGGCGATGGTGCGCAGGGGCTGTTCCACCTGATCCTTGTAGATGCGCCAGGCATCCAGTGCCGCTTCACCTGCAGGCGTCAGCGTTTCCCCGTTGATGACCAGATTCAACTCTTCCAGCACGATCAGGGCTTCCGGGCTGATCTCTTCGTCATCGGCCACGCGCGCTACATTTTCCAGGATGGAGGCGGTAATAATATCGCCGTCCTCGCGGGTGACGCCCATGTTCAGCACACGCTTGACCGCCTGGCCCAAACCGGTAAAGGTGACCACTTCACCATTGGGTATGGAGTAGGCGATCAGGCGCATGGCTTCAAGCAACTCTTTCTGATTGCCTTCTACAGGCAGGTGGATGGCTTCAGTGGGCCCTTCCGGCGCCTTTTTGATGTATTCGGCCAGCTCTTTGTTGATGGCCAGCTCAGGCTCCAGCATGAAATAACACTCCAGTACGGCCTGACCCGCCTGGTTGACCACCTTTTTCACCACTTTGGTGTCGGGGTCTTTTTCTTCCTCTGCAAGCCCGCGCTCGTGCAGGGCCGGCCAGGTGGTTTCGGGTACTTTTTCTGCCGTGATGGCCGCATCAAGCATGGCGATGACTTCAGAACCCAACCAGCGGTAGCCCTCTTTCCATTCGGCAACGGGCTTGGTCAGCCCTTTTTGGATGGCTTCATCCAGTACACCGGCTAGCAGGTTGCCCGCATAGGTCAGATGTGCTGTGGTGGGGGTGGGTAAGGTGACAATGCCTTGAACTTGCAGCTCTTGCAATGTGGTGTCATTCAGCTTGTCCAAAGAGACCGGTTCTTGGCCGCTTTTAAGCAGTTGTAGCAGCATTTCTGCGTGAGGTTTTTTAATTAGCATTTTCTACTCCTTTTCTTTCTGTTGAATTGGGAAGATACCTGCAAATGGTGGCCATTTGCGGGCATCTCCCCTTCCCTTCACTGGAATGGGGGCATTTGATGTGATTACAAGAGGCGGCGGCTAAATAAGCCCGCGGTATAATGCTGCGCCTATGAAGCATTTCAGACGACAGGATTTTTACTTTGAGCTGCCGGAGGCACTGATTGCGCAGCATCCGGCCCCTGAGCGTACGGCCAGCCGTCTGCTGGTGTTGGGGCAGGCGGGGGTTGAGGATCGCCGTTTTTCTGACATTGTGGATTATCTACGCCCCGGCGATCTGTTGGTGTTCAATGACACCCGCGTGATGCCGGCGCGGCTGTATGGGCGCAAGGCTTCAGGCGGCAAGGTGGAGATGCTTATTGAGCGGGTATTGGATGCCCGGCAGGCGCTGGCCCATGTGCGCGCCAACCGCGCGCCTAAACCTGGCACGCAGTTGCTGATCGAAGGCGAGGTGCCGGTGGAGGTTGTGGGGCGTCGAGAGGATCTGTTTGTGCTGGCGCTGGAAGTGGAGGATGATTGGTCGGCGGTGATGCGCCGCTATGGCCATATCCCGCTGCCGCCCTATATCGAGCGGGCTGACAGTGCGTTCGACGCCGAACGCTATCAGACGGTGTATGCGCGCAAGGAGGGGGCGGTGGCGGCGCCGACGGCGGGGTTGCATTTTGATGCGCCGTTGCTGCAGCGCTTGCAAGCGCAGGGTATTGAGCAGGGGTTTGTCACCCTGCATGTGGGGGCGGGCACTTTCAAGCCGGTGCAAGTGGAGGATATTCGCCAGCACCGCATGCACAGTGAGTGGATTGAAGTCTCCCCGACGCTGGTGGCGCAGGTGGCGGCGACCCGCGCCCGGGGCGGGCGCGTTGTGGCCGTGGGTACCACGGCGGTGCGCTGTCTGGAAAGCGCCAGCCGTGATGGACAACTGCAGCCCATGCAGGGTGAGACGGATATTTTTATCTCACCCGGGTATCGCTTTGAACAGGTGGATCTGTTGATCACCAATTTCCATCTGCCGGAGTCCACGCTGATTATGCTGGTGGCGGCCTTTGCCGGCTATGAGCGCACCATGGCGGCTTATCGCCATGCGGTGGCGCAGGGCTACCGTTTTTTCAGTTATGGCGATGCCATGTTGGTCTATCCACAGGAAGAGAGCGGTGAAGTTTGAGTTGTTGCAACAGGATGGCCGAGCCCGGCGCGGGCGGTTGATCTTTGAGCGGGGCGTGGTGGAGACGCCCGCCTTTATGCCGGTGGGCACCTATGGCACGGTCAAGGCGATGACGCCGGAGGAGCTGAAAGGGCTTGGGGCGCAGATTATTCTGGGCAATACCTTTCATCTGGCGCTGCGACCGGGCACGGACATTATCCGGCTGCATGGCGATCTGCATGACTTTATTCATTGGGATGGGCCGATTTTGACCGATTCAGGCGGGTTTCAGGTGTACAGTCTGGGTCAGATGCGCAAGATCAGCGAGGAGGGGGTGACCTTCCGCAGCCCGATCAATGGGGCCAAAATCTTTATGGGGCCGGAAGAGTCGATGCAGATCCAGCGGGCATTGGGGTCGGATGTTGTCATGATTTTTGACGAGTGTACGCCTTATCCGGCGGATCACGAGACGGCGCGTTTGTCCATGGAGCTGTCGTTACGCTGGGCGGCGCGCAGCAAGCAGGCCCATGGGGATAACCCCGCCGCCCTGTTCGGTATTGTGCAAGGGGGGATGTATGCGGATCTGCGTCGGCGTTCTGCCCATGCCTTGCAGCAAATCGGCTTTGACGGTTATGCGATTGGGGGGCTGTCGGTGGGGGAGCCGAAAGCGGAGATGCTGCGTGTGCTGACGGTGACCGAACCTGAGCTGCCGGTGGATCAGCCCCGTTATCTAATGGGCGTGGGCAAGCCGGAGGATCTGGTGGAGTCGGTGCGCCGCGGCATGGATATGTTCGATTGTGTTATTCCGACGCGCAATGCCCGTAATGGGTTTCTATTCACCCGTGAGGGGGTGGTGAAAATTCGCAACGCCAAGCATAAGGCGAGTACTGAGCCGGTGGATCCCGATTGCGACTGCTATACCTGCCGTCACTACAGCCGTGCTTATCTGCACCACCTGGATAAGTGTGGGGAGATTTTGGGGGCGCGGCTCAATACCATTCACAATCTGCACTATTACCAGTGGTTGATGCGGCAGATGCGCACGGCCATTGAGGCGGGACGCTTTGAACAGTTTGTGGCCGATTTCTACGCGGCACGGGGTGAGCCGGTACCGCCGCCAGCTTAGTGCTACAATAGCGGCGGAAATTTATCGATAAAGGAGAAGCATATGGCATTTTTTATTTCTGATGCATGGGCGGAAGGGGCCGCAGCCGGTGCTCAAGCGCAGGGCAGTGGTTGGGAAGGGTTGATCCCGCTGTTGATTCTGTTTGTGATTTTTTACTTCCTGCTGATTCGTCCGCAGCAGAAAAAGGTCAAGGAACACAAGCAGCTGGTGCAGTCGCTGAAAAAAGGGGATGAAGTGACCACCTACGGTGGCGTGGTGGGTAAAATCCGTGATCTGGATGAAAATTTCATCGATCTGGAAATCGCGCCCAATGTGGTGATCAAGGTGGAGCGTCAGAATGTTGCCCGCCTGTTGCCGAAGGGCACCCTGGCTGGCAAAACAGCCGAAGAATAAAAACCCGTTGGTTTTGGCAAAGGGGCGTCAGGCCCCTTTTTGCGTTTTAACCCTACAGATGAAGCCTTACTCATGTTCACACAGCAAGCCACTGCGCCGATAAATCGTTATCCGGCCTGGAAATATGCCCTGATGGCATTGGTGATCGCCTTTGGCGTTCTCTATGCCTTACCCAATCTTTTTGGTGAGGATCCGGCGGTACAGGTGTCGCCGGTCAAGATGGTGCAGTTTGACGAAAAAACCGTTGAGCGGGTTAAGCAGGCGCTGCAGCAGGCGGGGGTATCGCCCAAATCCGTGGCGTTTGATGGCCGTCAGTTGCTGTTGCGTTTTAACGATACGCAAGCGCAGTTGAAGGCTCGCACCATCATCAAGCAGCTATTGGGCGACCAGGCGGTGGTGGCGCTGAACCTGGCGCCGGCTACGCCCAAGTGGCTGGAGGCCATTGGCGCCAAACCCATGTATCTGGGGTTGGATTTGCGCGGTGGTGTGCACTTCCTGCTGGATGTGGACATGGAGGCGGCCATCGCTAAGGCCTATGAGCGCTATGCAGAAGATGTGCGCAGCCTGCTGCGGCAACAGCGGATCCGCTATGGCAGCATCCAGGCGGAAGCAGATCGGTTGATCGTCAAGTTGCGCAATGATGCGGATGTGACGAAGGCCCGAGAGCTGATTCAAAAGCAGTATGGTGAGGATCTGCTCTTGGATGAGACCTCATCCAAAGGACGCATGCTGGTGTGGCGCCTCAGCCCGAAAACCATTAAGGCGACTAAAGAGTATGCCCTGAAGCAGAATATCACCACCTTGCGCAATCGCATTAACGAGCTGGGTGTGGCCGAACCCATCGTGCAGCAGCAGGGCGAGCGGCGTATTGTGGTGCAGTTGCCGGGGGTGCAGGATACGGCGCGGGCCAAGGAGATCCTGGGGGCCACCGCCACATTGGAATTCCGCTTGGTGGACGAACAGCATGATCCGGAGCTGGCGGCACGCACCGGGCGTATTCCGCCGGGCAGCCGTCTGTACCACTTCCGCGATGGACGGCCCATTTTATTGAAAAACCGGGTGATTGTCTCGGGGGACAATGTCATCAACGCCCAGTCCGGGCTGGAGCAGCAGAGTGGCTCGCCCATGGTGTCGGTGACCTTGGATGCCGCCGGCGGACGGAAGATGCTGGCCACCACGAAAAAGAATGTGGGCAAGCGTATGGCGGTGGTCTATATCGAAAACAAGGTGGAGACGGTCATCGGGCCGGATGGCCAGAAGGTGAAAAAACGCACCACTCAGCGCGATGTGATCAATGCGGCGGTTATTCGTGATCAGTTTGCCAACCGCTTCCAGATCACCGGTTTGGACAGTATGGATGAGGCACAGAACCTGGCGCTGCTGTTGCGTGCCGGTGCCCTGGCCGCGCCCATGGAAATTGTCGAGGAGCGCACTGTCGGCCCAAGCTTAGGGCAGGACAATATCAACCAGGGCTTTATGTCTGTGGTGGTGGGCTTTATTCTGGTGCTGCTGTTTATGGCCTGGCGTTACAAGGTGTTCGGTTTGATTGCCAATGTGGCGCTGACATTGAACCTGGTGATTCTGATCGCGGTCTTGAGCGTATTGCAGGCGACGCTGACATTGCCGGGGATTGCCGGGATTGTGCTGACCGTGGGTATGGCGGTGGACGCCAATGTGCTCATCTTTGAGCGTATCAAGGAAGAGCTGAAAGCCGGCCAGTCCATTCAGCAGGCCATTCATGCCGGTTATGAAAAGGCGTTTATGACCATCGCCGATGCCAATATCACCACCTTGTTGGCGGCCATTGTCCTGTTCAGTTTCGGTACCGGGCCGATCAAAGGCTTTGCGGTGACCTTGTCCATTGGTATTCTCACCTCCATGTTTACGGCCATTCTGGTTACCCGTGGCATTGTCAACGGGCTGTATGGGGGCAAGCGGGTCGAGAAACTGGCCATCTAAGGAGACGCAGCATGTTTGATCTGGGCGAGAAGCAAATCGATTTTATGAAGCAGCGCAAACTGGCGCTGGGGCTGTCGCTGACGCTGATTGTGCTCTCCATTGTGGGCATGGTGGTCAAAGGCTTTAATTTCGGTATCGACTTTACCGGCGGGACGATTATCGAAGTGAGCTACCCGCAGCCGGTAGCGCTCAATGAAGTGCGCCAAACGCTGGCGGAAGGCGGCTTTGACCAGGCGATTGTGCAGCATTTCGGTTCGGCCAGCGATGTGTTGATCCGCATTCAACCCCGGGAGGGGATGACCTCCGCCATGGTGAGCAACCGGGTGTTGGATCTGTTACAGGCTAAGGTGCCGGCGGTGGAGCTGCGTCGGGTCGAGTATGTGGGCCCGCAGGTGGGGGATGAGCTGACCGAAGATGGGGCCTTGGCGGTGCTGTATGCCTTGATCGGGGTGCTGATCTATGTGGCCTTTCGTTTTGAGTTTCGTTTTGCGTTGGGTTCGATTGCCGCTTTGGTGCATGATGTAATCATTACCTTGGGCGTCTTTGCCTGGACTCAGGCGCAGTTTGATCTGACCGTGTTGGCGGCGATTCTGGCGGTTATCGGTTACTCTTTGAATGACACCATTGTGGTGTTTGACCGCATTCGGGAGAATTTCCGCCTCTTGCGGGACAAAACCCCGGAAGCGGTGATGAATATTTCGGTCAATCAGACCCTGTCGCGCACCATTATGACCTCGGTGACCACCTTGCTGGTGGTGTTCGCCCTATTCTTTTTGGGCGGTGAGATTATTCACAACTTTGCCCTGGCCTTGCTGGTGGGTATTGCGGTGGGTACCTACTCCTCTATCTATGTGGCGTCGGCGCTGGCCTTGATGTTGGGTGTCTCCAAAGAAGACCTGATGCCACCGCCGAAGGATGAGGTGGATCGCGAAGCGCTGGAAAAAGAGCTGACTCAAGCCTATCTGGAAGCTGAAGCCCGTCGACAAAATAGCTGATTCTCGCGGCAAAACAGGGGGCGCAAGCCCCCTTTTGAGACACAAACGATACGAATATGCGCTGGAAAGACGAAATTGACAAGCGGCGGACTTTCGCCATTATCTCCCACCCCGATGCGGGGAAGACCACGGTGACGGAAAAGCTGCTGCTCTATGGCGGGGCCATTCAGTTGGCCGGTGCGGTGAAAGGGCGCAAGGCAGCCCGCCACGCCACATCGGATTGGATGCAGATGGAGCAGGAGCGCGGCATTTCCGTCACCTCATCGGTGATGCAGTTTCCCTATAAAAATGTGGTGATGAACCTGTTGGATACGCCCGGGCATGAGGATTTCTCCGAAGACACCTATCGCACGCTGACAGCGGTGGACTCTGCCCTGATGGTGATCGACTGTGCCAAGGGGGTGGAGGAACGCACCATTAAGTTGATGGAGGTGTGCCGCCTGCGGGATACGCCTATTCTCAGTTTTATCAATAAACTGGATCGGGAAGGGCGTGATCCGATCGAGCTGCTGGATGAGATTGAGGAGATTCTCAAGATTCAGTGCGCGCCGGTGACCTGGCCCATTGGCATGGGCAAGCGTTTCAAAGGGATTTACCACCTGTATAACGATCAGGTGCGTATTTTCGAGCAGGTGGATAATGACACGGCGGCGGCGGGGGAACTGATCGAAGGGTTGGACAATCCCCGGTTGGATGAGGTGCTGGGGGATCAGGCCGAGGCGCTGCGGGAGGAGATCGAGCTGGTGCGCGGCGCCAGCCATGCCTTTGATCTGCAGGCCTTTTTGGCGGGACGGTTGACTCCGGTCTTTTTCGGCTCGGCTATTAATAACTTCGGCTTGCAGGAGCTGCTGGATGCGTTTGCCGCCTATGCGCCCCCGCCCCAGTGTCGTGAGGCTTTGACGCGCACCGTTTGCCCCGATGAGGAAAAACTGACGGGATTTGTTTTCAAGATCCAGGCGAATATGGATCCCAAGCACCGGGATCGTATCGCATTTATGCGTATTGTGTCCGGGCGTTTTCGCAAGGGGATGAGTCTGCGCCATGTGCGGATCGGTAAGGACATCAAGGTCTCCAAGGCGCTCACCTTTCTGGCCAATGAGCGGGAGCAGGCGGAGGAAGCCTATGCCGGTGATATTATCGGCCTGCACAACCATGGCACTATTCAAATTGGCGATACCTTTAGTGAGGGGGAAGCGCTGAAGTTTACCGGTATTCCCAATTTTGCCCCCGAGCTGTTCCGCCGGGCCAGGTTGAAGGATCCCATGAAAATGAAGGCATTGCAGAAAGGGCTGCAACAGCTTTCTGAAGAGGGCGCCACGCAGTTGTTCCGTCCGGTCATGAACAATGACTTGATTCTGGGAGCGGTGGGGGTGCTGCAGTTTGATGTGGTGGCGCAGCGGCTGAAAGATGAGTATAAAGTGGCCTGCAGTTTCGAGCCGGTGTCCGTGGCGACTGCCCGCTGGGTGCTCGGGCCGAAGAAGGAGATCGAGACATTCAAGGCTAAGGCGCAGGCGCATATCGCCTATGATGCGGCGGATCATTTGGTTTATCTGGCCCCCAGCCGGGTGAATCTGCAGTTGATGGAGGAGCGTTGGCCGCAATTGCAGTTTGTGGCAACCCGAGAGCACTGATGGGTAAGAAAAAGCGTAAAAAACGGCAAGGCCCGCGCCAGTGTGATGGGTGCACCGCCTGTTGTGATGGCTGGGTGCAGATCAATGTGAAAGGCTATGAAGCCTGGCCGGGGCATCCTTGCCCCTATAGCACGGGGCAAGGCTGTAGCGACTATGAAAATCGTCCAGAGGTGCCCTGCCGTCAGTTTATCTGTGGCTGGCTACTACCTGACTCGCCCTTGCCTGAGTGGATGAAGCCCAATGAAGCCAAAGTGATGGTGTTGTTCAACAAACTCAATTGGCAGGGGCTGCCTGTGGATGTGGCCTTGCCGGTGGGCAAGCGCATTCCGCCTCGGGCGCTGAACTGGCTCAAAGCATTTGCCGAACAGCATGGCAGGCCTTTGATCTGGGCGGAGTGCATCGAGGAAGATGGGGCGTTGCAGCGAGAGCAGTTGCTTTATGCTTGGGGGCCGCCGGCCTTTCAGGCTCAGGTGCAACAGTGGCAGGCGGAGGGACGCAAACTGTGGTGATCAGGCTTTGCCTAATGGTGTGCCGCTGACGCTGGAGCGGCGGCCTTTTATTTTGTCGTCATAGGTGGGCGCGTCCATCTGCCGCCCCAGCAGGATATTGAGCAGGCCTTCATTGATTTGGGCCAGACGCATGAGGGTGGCGCCATTTTCCAGGTGTTGTTTTTCCGCCTGTTGGCTGAGCTGAACAAAGCGTTCAAG
>DQVN01000076.1 GCA_015661715.1 Sulfurivirga caldicuralii | reverse complement strand
GCTTTCAACTCGTTTAGCATCTCCAATGCCATCAATAAACGGTGGTTTTGAACAGGTAGTTTAATGTCAAAATTATCTATAGGGATACAACACGTAGTTTTTGGGGGAAGGTCAAATTGAAAATTAACCGTATTATAGCGACATAATGTGACGCTATTAATTCTTTGATGAGTGCATCCGGCCATTAGTTTACAGCTAGAATGTCTCATCATTCCGTTGAGAACATCGATCAATGAGCTATCACTTTTTTATCCACACCGGTAATCGCACTGAAGCCCTGTTTGCGGGAGTTGAGTTGTTGGTGGAGGCGGACCGGTCGCCGTTGCAGGATATTGTTTTTCTGGTGCAGGGGCGGGGCATGGAGCGTTGGCTGCAGCAGCGACTGGCGGCGCGGTTTGGCGTGTGGTTGGGGGGCCGGTTTCCCTTTCCGCAGACTTTTTTTGATCAATTGGCCGGTGATCTTGATGCTGATCTTTCCTGTGAAAGGTTGCAGCGGGAACAGATTCGCTGGCGCATTGAGGCTTTGTTGCGTGAGCCGCCCTTTTCTCAGGAGCCTTTGCTCAAGCCCATGTTGAGGGGAGCGGGTGGGGACAGGCGCCGGTTTTTGCTGGCTGAGCAGGTGGCGAACCTGTTTGACCAGTATCAGATCTACCGTGCGGATTGGCTGGCGGCCTGGACGAGGGGTGTCTGTATCACGGATAACCCCCATGAGCGTTGGCAAATGCGTTTGTGGCAGGCATTGAACCTATCGCCGCACCGGGGTGAGTTGTGGCAGGGATTGATTGACCGGCTTAATTCGAGCACGCAGATTTCCAACCTGCCCGATCAGGTCTTTGCTTTTGGCATGAGCTTTATGCCGCCGTTAATGTTGCAGGCGCTGCAGGCGTTGAGCCGGCATGTGCCGGTGCATCTGTTTACCCTTTCGCCCACGGAAGATTTTTGGGCGGATTTGCCCAGCCGCAGACAACAGCTGAAAGCGATGTTGCTGGAGGGGGAAGCCGGCGTTACGGATATTGAGGCGGGGTTTCATCCGTTGCTGCTGGCTTTGGGACGACAGGGGGCGCACTTTCAGCATCTTTTGTTGGAGGCGGATGGGCAGGTATATGACCGGATGGAATACTTTCAGTCGCCTGATGTTTCTACGCTTTTGGGTCGGTTGCAGCAAGATTTGCTGCTGAATCGTGCGCCAGATGAGATTGAAAAGGCGGAAGGGGTCGAGCGCAATATTCTTTTTCACCGTTGCCACACGCCCCAGCGGGAGGTGGAGGTGTTGCGGGATCGTATTCTCGCCCTTATGGCAGAGGATCCCAGCCTCTCATTCAATGATATTGTGGTCATGGCGCCGGATTTGACCCCTTATCGTTCGTTTATTGAAAGTCTGTTTGCTGATTTTCCCCATACGGTTGCTGATCGCAGTATTGCAACGGAGGCACCGGCGCTGCAGTTGCTGAATGACTGGCTTGTGCTGTTGCAGGGCCGTCTGGATTGGGACGAGGTGTTTGGCTTTTTGCACCAGGTGGAAGTGCAGAGCCGGCTCAGGTTGTCGGCGCAACAGTTGGCGCAACTGTATGAGGTTGTGGTCGAGCAGGGGCAGGTGCGCTGGGGGCTGGCGGGTGATCAGCACCGTAATCATTGGCGGGACGGTTTGCAGCGGTTGCTGTTGGGGTCGGTGATGCATGCGGCAGCGGATTTATGGCAGGGGCATGCGCCGGTTACTGCGCTGGAGGGGACGGGGATTCAGCGGTTATCTCCGCTTTTGGCCCTGTTTGATCTGATTGAAGATTGGCTTGGCTTTGCGCAGCAGGCGCAGCCAGCGCAGGCGTGGGCCGAGAAGTTGCATCAGTTGGTCGAGTTTTTCTATGGGGCGGATGCCCCTGAGCGTTTGCCGTTAGTCGAGGCCATTGAGGCCTGGCGTCAGGAGACGAGCGTTCTGGGGGATGCGCCTATCTCTCTGGAAACCCTGGCTAGCTGGGCCCAGTCATTGGGTGCTGAGCGGCGCAGCAGCGCGGGTTTTCTCTCCCATGGCATCACCTTTTGCGATCTATTGCCCATGCGCTCTATTCCCATCAAGGTGGTGTTTTTGTTGGGCATGGACGAGCGCAGTTTTCCGCGGCCCCATGTCACAGCCAGTTTTGATCTGATGCAGGCACAGTTCCGTATAGGGGATCGGGATTTGAGGGCGGAAGACCGTTACACTTTTTTGGAGCTGTTGCTCAGCGTGCGGGATCGGTTGGAGATTCTCTGGCAAGGGCTCAGTGCGGATAAGAATACGCCACAACCGCCTGCCCAGGTGGTGATGGAGCTGAGAGACACCCTGGCGCACCATTATGGGGTGGCGCTGGAGGAAATCACCCTTTCCCATAAGGCTTTTCCCTTCCACAGCGATTACTTTGTTCAGGGCGGTAAGCTGCAAGGGCGCTTGATCGAGGATTTTGCCATTTGTCGGGCCTTGCAGCAAACCGAGAAAAATCTGTCTCCTCTGTGGCAGCATCCTATTGGGTGGTCGGATAAGACACTGCCGTTGCAAGCGTTATATCAGGCATTGTCTGACCCCGTCAACTGGGCGCTTGCGCAGGCTGGCATCTCTGTGCATAAGGTGAAGGAACTGCCTGAGCCACGGGAAAAGTTGACGGTCAATGATCAGGATCGATGGGATTTTCATGATGCCATCCAAGGCGATAGTCCCGCCGAACAGGCCAGTCGTATCCTGCGCCGTTGGCAGGCGGAAGGGCGCTGGCCTTTATCGACCGCCGCTGAACAGGCGGTCAGAGATGGTATCGATTTGGTGGCGGATCTGGAGCGTAAGCTCGATCAGACCCATGATCTGGGCAACCCTTTGGCAGCGGAAAGGCACACTTTAACGGTTGGACAATGGACTTTGACCCATTCGTTCCGCTATCGTCATGAAGGGGGGCAGAGGCTCTTCCATCCCTATCCGCTCAAGAAGCAAGCTCTGCACTATTGGTTGAGTCATTTACTGCTTAATGCGGTGCAAGGGCAGCAGACGACCTGGGTGGGTCACCTGGAAGGCAAGGAAAAATTAAAGCCGGTGGTGTGGCGCTTAGCTCCGCTGAGTTCAGAGGTGGCCATTGAGCAGCTTAAGCAGTGGTTGGTGCTGTTTGACCAGGTTTTGCAGGCACCGCCTTTATGGCGGGGAAAATGGATGATGCAATGGCTCAAGGATAAGGCAGAGAAGAAAAGGCAAAACTGGGAAAAAGCCGCTGCCTTATCCTGCGGTTTGCGTATTCCAGGCTATAAAGAGCCCAACCCGGATGAGACCTGGTTGCTGTATGTGCGTCATCTGGACAGGGCCGCGTTGCAGCAAAGACTGGCGGATGCCTATGAAAAACTGCAGCCAGTGTTGAGCTTCTGGCAAGCCCATCAGGAGCATATTCAATGAAAGCGCCCTTTGATCTCTATCACGACCCATTGATGCAGGGCATTCATGCCATTGAGGCCAGTGCCGGCACAGGCAAGACCTATACCCTGGCGCAACTGGTGGTGCGGCTGGTGGTGGAGAAGGGTATGCCCATTGAGCGGATTCTGGTGGTCACCTTTACCCGTGCTGCGGCGGCGGAGCTGCGCGAGCGAATTTTTGCCCGCCTGAGCGAGGTGCTGCAGGCGCTGGATAAAGGTTCGCTCCAGGATAAAAGCCTACAGGATTGGGTTGATCAGCTCCATGACAAGACCGATGCACGCAAGGCTATTTTGCGGGCGTATCTGATGCTGGATCGCGCGCCCATCTATACCATTGATGCCTTTGCCATGCAGGTGGTCAAGGAGCATGCGCCATCGTTAGGTTTGAGCTGGGACGCCACCTTGGTGGAGGATAAAGGCCGGCTGGATCAGCAAATAATTGACAGCCTGTGGCATCAGTTGGATGAGCTGCCGGTGCAGATGCGTCATATGATGCTCTCCCGCTGGGCATCGCCGGATGAACTCTTTGAGCGGGTTGAAAAATTAGGGATCGGGGCGACCTTTGCGGAAGACCTGTCTGCTTGGCAGCCTCTGTGGCAGCGCTATGAGGCAGTGCATACAAAATGGACCAAAGAACGATTGCAGGCAATCGGCGCGGCTTTGGATACCGTGCGTCATGGCTGTAACCCGAAAAGTCTTAAAAAATGCGCCCGTATGATTCTCGATCCGCTTAAAGCGGGACAACTGCCCCGAATGGAGGATGACACACCCCTTGATCAATACCTCAAAAGAAGTTTGACGAAAAAATCTCCTTATGACAGCCTGCCGCAGGCGATACGGGATGAGATGGCGGCGCTGGCTCATGATGTGCAATATTTAATAACGGCCGAAGAAACCCTGGTACAAAGCTGGTTCAAAGACCTTTATACCCAGTGGCAAACGCTGCGCCAACAAAAGCTTCAGCAGCAGGGTTTGTTCACCTATGACAACCTCAAACGCCTGTTGGCCGATGCTGTCAGTTCTCAAGGTGAGTTGTGTCAGCAACTGCGCCAGCAGTATCAAGCCTGTTTAATCGATGAATTTCAGGACACCGACCCGGATCAATGGCGCCTGTTCAGCACCCTGTTCGGCAACGGCGATACCCACTGGTTGTTTTTGATTGGCGACCCGAAGCAGGCCATCTACAGTTTTCGCGGAGCCAATCTGTTGACCTATTTTGCGGCGGTCAAGGCGGCCCGGTTTCACCATACCCTGGACACCAACTATCGCTCCCACCCCAAGCTGATTGAAGGGTTCAATCAGCTGTTTGCCGAGGTGGCGGATGAGAACACCTTTCTAAGCGAGGATTGCCTTTATCAACCGGTCAACAGCGGACGGAAGGCAGACGAGCTGGCTTTCACCTTAGCAGGCCAGCCTATGGAGACCATTCGCATTGTCAGAGGGCAGGGGCTTGCTGATATGGAAGAGGCCACCTGTCAACAACTGGCGCGGGATGTGGTTCGTGTCCTGAAAGCCGGTCAGTTGCAGCAGCAGCCGGTCAAACCGGGCCATATCGCCGTGCTGGTGAAAAACAATACGGATGCCCTGAGGGTGCAGAAAGCGCTACGCCAGGTGAAGGTGCCCAGTGTGCTGACCAGTAAGACATCTGTGTGGCACAGCGACAGTGCCAAGGCGCTGTTACAGCTTCTGCAGGCGATTTTGCATCCCCGCCAGCGGGCACATGTGCGCGCCGTGCTTGCCGGCCCCTATTTTCAGTACACCCTGTCCGATCTGGATGATGAGGCCCGTTATGCCGCGGCCCAACTGATGTTGAGCACGGCATTGCAGCGTTGGCAGCAGGAGGATGTGCTCAGCGCTCTGCTACACCTGTTCCAGCAAGCGCAAGTGTGGCATCGTCTGGCCAGATTGCCTGATGGTGATCGCCGTATGGCAGACACCCGCCATCTGTTGGAGCTGCTCCAAAGCCAGGCCCATCAGCAGCAAGGCTCGCCTCAGGCGTTGATGCGCTGGGCGATACACCAGCATCAACAGGCTGCTGATGAGCACCATACCCTGCGTCTGGAAAAAGACGACGATGCGGTGGAGATTGTCACCATGCACAGCGCTAAAGGCCTAGAGTATCCCATCGTATTTATCTATGGCGCATGGAGAGGGGGTGTTGTTAGAAGTCAAAAATATCCCTTGGCCAAACCCACACCCTACGGCAAAAAGGCGTGCTTTTCCAAGGAAGATAAAGATGAACTGATCGCTCAAGAACAGCAAGAATTACGCCGCCTGTTCTATGTGGCCTGCACCCGAGCCATAAGCCATTTGACCATTTACTGGCCCAATGCGGACAAAGCACAAAAATACTGGCCGGATGCGCTCAATGGTATTCTGCGCCCCCGTCTCTCCGCTTTGTGCGCATCCGCCCTTTTCCGCTTCGATGACTATGAGGATAAGTCAGCGCCATTGTCTGCCTGGATACCGCAGCAGGCAGACGCGCCCTTAGTGGCGCCGCCAGAAATCGATTTTTCCGCTTTGCGGCAACGCTGCCGCCTGCTTACCAGCTACAGCGGCCTGATCCGCCATGGCGGTGCTGAATCGCCCTATGAGCGCTGGGAAGAGGAAGCGGATAGCACCCCAGCAGAAATGAACGATCCGCTGCCTGCTGGGGCCGCTTTCGGTAAGCTCATGCACGATTTTCTGCAACAGACGGACTTCGCACAGCCTGACTGGGCATGGCTTAAGGATAAGTGGCAGCGCTTTTCGAATAACTGGGAAGAAAAGTGGCCGACCTTGCAAGCACTGGTTGAGCAAACCCTTGCTGGAGATTGTCAACCATTCAGGTTAAAAGATCTCCCGACGCATGCGGTACGAAAAGAATATCACTTCGTTTTGCACGCCCCTAAGCTGCAGGTGGATCAACTCAATGCCCTGTTTAAAGACCGGCCTGACTGGTCGCCTGTGGATCGGCGTAGCGTGCACGGCTTTCTGCAAGGCTATATTGATCTGATTGTCGAGGCGGGGGAACGCTATTACATTGTGGACTATAAAACCAACCGCTTGCCCGCCTATGACCAGCAGACGCTGGCAACAGCCATGGCAGCGCACCACTATACCTTGCAAGGGTTGATCTATACCTTAGCGTTGGATGCCCACCTGCGTGCTTTTAAGCCAGACTATGATCCGGCTCACCATTTGGGAGGCGTGCGCTATCTGTTCATGCGCGGCATGCGACCTGACAGCACAGAAGGGGTCTATGCCTTCCACTTTACGCGGCAACAGTTGGATCAAGTGCGCAATATGCTTATGGGAGACGCCCCATGACCGAAACGCCTCAGGCCACCCCCCTATTGAACCAACTGCTGCGCCTTTTTGAGCCGAAGGATCAAGCCGAACGCGAACGGGCCCGCCCCATTGTGATGAAACTGTTAGATGCCCAGGGGCGGGGCGATACGGCCATTAAGGTGGACGAAAAAGATCAATCCTGGTTGAAGAAACGCCCTTGGGTAGGCGATGGCTCGCAGCCCACGCCAGTGGTGCTTCTTGGTGACCTGTTGCAGTTCCAGATTTACTGGCAGGCGGAACGGCATATCCTCAATGGATTACAGCCGCTGGTGCAACAACGGCACCATAATGCATCCTTAGCGGAAGACTTTCTCCAGCACGCAAAGCTGCACCATCTGGATGCGGAAAAGCTGACGCAGATCAAACGGGCGCTGGCTCAGCCGCTCACCCTGCTGACCGGCGGGCCGGGCACAGGTAAAACCACCACCTTGGCCTGGCTGCTGGCCGCGCTGCTGCGCCAGCAGCCGGATCTGACCATCGCCTTGGCGGCCCCCACTGGTAAGGCCGCCGCCCGCATGAAAACAGCCCTGGACAAAGCCATTCCATCCCTACCGCTACCGCCTGAGCAGAAACAGCGACTGCAAGCATTGGCACCCAGCACCTTGCACCGCCTGTTAGGCATGGGCAATACCCCTCACCCGCGTCACCATAAGGACAACCCCCTCGACCAGGATCTTATTGTGGTGGATGAAGCATCCATGGTCGATGTGCTCACCCTGTCCAAACTGATCCAGGCGATAACACCACAAAGCCGATTGATCCTGATGGGCGATCCCAATCAGTTGGCCTCCGTTGAAGCCGGCAGCGTACTGGCCGATCTGACACAATGTTTCCCCCAGGTCCATTGCCAGCTTACCCGCAGCCACCGCTTTGAACGGAGCATCGGCGAGCTTGCCGCCGCCGTACTCACCGGTGAACATGCTGCCGCCTGGGCATGTCTGCAGGCGCCGGATCAATCGGTGCTGCAAACCCTACCCCTGCAGGCGCAACCCGTGCTCAATGCCGCCATGCGAGCCTATGCGCCCTATCTTGATCTGCTCAAGCAATTTCATCCAGGGCGCTATCATGAGGTGGCAGAGCAAGCCAAGAGGCTGCTGGACGCTTTAGAACAGTTTAGAGTGTTGACCCCCCTGCGTTATCACAAAAAATGGGGCACCATCGTCTTGAACCACCACTTGATTCAGCAGTTCGGCCTCAAACCCCTGGCCCATGACCTGTATCTCGGTCAACCCATCCTGATTCAGGAAAACGACTATCAGTTGGGACTGTTTAATGGAGATCAAGGCATTATTCTGCCGCTGGATGGCGCCCCCGTGGCCTGGTTTGCCACGGGCGAGACCATGCGCGCAGTTGCAGTCAGCCAACTGCCCCGATGGGAAACCGCACTGGCCATGACCGTGCATAAAGCCCAGGGCGCAGAATTTGACCAGGTATTATTTCTACTGCCCGACGAGGAAACACCCATTACAACCCGAGAACTGGTTTACACCGCACTCACCCGGGCGAAAAAAGCGTTTATATTTGCAGGCACCGATCAGGCCTTAAGCGATGCGATCAAGCGCAAGACAAACAGAGTTTCAGGACTGAAATGTGATTAAGTTGATCAGATAAAATAAAAAACCCAGTGTTATAGCACTGGGTTTTGCAATTCTGGTTCCTCTTGCGCAACCCTCTTCATAACCACTCTCCACCGCCAATATATCACCTAACATATTGATACGCAACATCTTTTCAAAGAGCGGCACATCCCCGAAGGGGCGGAAACGGCGTTGATGCGGATTTCCTCCCGTCCGGCCTGAGCCCGGATGTCGCAAGCCGTGTCGCAAGTTTGTCGCAAGCATGGGATGTCACAGCTCCGTGTCACAGCCCCAACCGGGCCGCCACGTCCTCGTAAACCAGGGCCCGTTCGTACCTGAGCGCCCGAAGCAGCTCCTCGGACCGGTCCTTCCTCCGGCGCAGGGCGCCCGTCAGGGTCTCCCGCGCAGCAATCAGAAGTCCGAGCCCACGCAGGGCCCTGGCCTTGTAGTGCAGCAGAGCGGTGTGGACCGGCGTTTCGTTCTCGATGCCTTCGGCCAGCCGTACGATTTTCCGGCACACGTTCTTCTCGCCCGGGCGGGCGTCCAACAGCAGCTCCGCGAGGGACAGCTTCACCACCACGTCGTCGGGTTCGAGCCGCCGCAAGCGCTCCAGGCAGGCAATTGCATCCTCCCAGCGCGCCTGACGCTGATAGACCTCCACCAGGCCCAACAGAACGCCGCGGAGATCCGGGCCCACATGTGCGGACACCTCGTCTGTGATGGGGAGACTCATGGTGGCGGAGATGCCGTACTTGGAGAAGTAGCGGCCCAGACGGCTGTGCTTCTCGGCGGCCGTCGTCAGGTAGGTCGCGGCCTCGATCAGCCACTCCTGCTTGAGCGCCAGGAAACCGGCAAGGTACACGCCGTCGGCCAAGTGGACGGCCTTCTCGAGGTGCTCGAGGGCCTTCTCTTCGTTGCCGAGGACCAACTCCCGGCACCCGTCCACCAGGGCCTCCTCGTCGTCCGGCGTGACAAGGCGTTTGAAGAAACCCAGCGTCAGCCGGTCTTCCGGGCGGACCGTTGGGACGGCCGGAGCTGAGTAGGACGCACTCCTGCCGCGGGACCACCCGCTTGGAAGCGTGGTCGTGTAGAAAAGGCCTGTTCTCGGAATGCCCACCGTGGCCCGCTTGCCCCTCGGACCGATGGTGAACTTCGCCCCGCGCGGCCCGAACGAGAGGGACCCGCCCGACTTGCTCAGGTT
>DQVN01000018.1 GCA_015661715.1 Sulfurivirga caldicuralii | reverse complement strand
CCGCCTTCAATCTGGGCGAGCTGGACAACCTGGATGAGTTAGACAACCTGGCCGATCTGATCGTGCGCGCCCTGGACGCCCTGTTGGACTATCAGGACTATCCCATCGCGGCGGCCAAGCGGGCCAGTCTCAACCGCCGCACCCTGGGTGTGGGCATCACCAACCTGGCCTACTATCTGGCCAAGCACGGGGCGCGTTATTCGGATGGCTCCGGCAATGACCTGATCCATCGGACCTTCGAAGCCATCCAGTACCATCTGATCAAAGCGTCGGTCAATCTGGCCAAAGAGAAAGGGCCGGCCCCCTGGTTTGACCAGACCAAGTATGCCCAGGGCATTCTGCCCATCGACACCTACAAAAAAGAAGTGGACGACTTAACTACCGAACCCCTGCACTACGACTGGGAAGCATTGCGCGAGGAGATCAAACAGCACGGCATGCGCAACTCGACCCTGACGGCGCTGATGCCTTGCGAAACCTCTTCGCAAATCACCAACTCCACCAACGGCATCGAGCCGCCGCGGGGTTATGTATCCGTCAAGGCCTCCAAGGACGGCATCCTCAAGCAGGTGGTGCCCGAATTCAAAACCCTGCGGGACAACTACGAGCTACTGTGGCAGCTTCCCAACAACAAAGGCTATCTGGATCTGGTGGCCATCATGCAGAAGTTTGTCGACCAGGCCATCTCCGCCAATACCAACTACGACCCATCCCGCTTCCCGGACGAGAAGGTGCCCATTAAAACCATACTCAAAGACATCCTCTACGCCTACAAACACGGCGTCAAGACGCTCTATTACCACAACACCCGGGATGGCATGAACGATGCCGCAGATGACGACGGCTGCGCAGGCGGCGCTTGTAAGCTGTGACCCTGCACCGGCGCCATCACCCAACCGCCCAGCGTGCGTGATGGCGCTACCTCGCCAAAAGCCGATTTATCGCCGACGCCACGCCTTGAGCGTCTCCTCAAGCAGTTCAGGCGGATATTCGCCCGTGACATAGGCCTGGCCGATGGCCTTCAGCAGCACCAGACGGATTTTACCCGCCTGCACTTTCTTATCCCCCGCCATCAACGCCAGAAAGTCCGTCGGCGACATCTCATCGGGAGGATAGATGGGCAGGTGCGCCGTTTCAAAGACCCGTGCCATGCGCGCAAGATCCTCATCCCTCAAGTGACCCATCAGCTTAGACAGATAGCCCGCCTGCATCATCCCGGCGGCGATGGCCTCACCATGGAGCCACTTGCCATAGCCCATGCCCGCCTCAATCGCATGGCCAAAGGTATGCCCCAGATTCAATAACGCCCGCTGCCCGGCCTCAAACTCATCGGCGGCCACCACTTCCGCTTTATTCCAGCAGGAGCGCTCAATGGCATAGGCCAATTGATCCTTATCCCGCGCCAACAGATCCGGCAAATGCTCTTCCAGATATTCAAAAAACTCCCGGTCACGGATCAGGCCATACTTGATCACCTCCGCCAGCCCTGCAGAGAGCTGACGGTCTTCCAGGGTATCCAGGGTATCGGTATCGATGATCACCGACTGGGGCTGATGGAAAGCGCCGATCATATTCTTGCCCTTCGGGTGGTTCACCCCCGTTTTACCCCCCACGGACGAATCCACCTGCGCCAACAGAGTGGTGGGCACCTGAATGAAGTTGACCCCCCGCTGATAGGTGGCGGCGGCAAAGCCGGTAATATCTCCGATCACTCCGCCACCCAGCGCCACCAATGTACACTTACGGTCGAAACGGCGCTCGATCAGCGCATCGAAAATCAGGTTGAGCGTCTGCAAATTTTTGTACTGCTCCCCATCCGGCAGCACCACATCCGCCACCTCAAAGCCCTCGAACAGCGCGCGGCACCGCTCCAGATACAGCGGCGCCACCGTGGTATTGGTGACGATCATCACCTGGGTGCCCTGCACATGGGGTTTGAACAGCTCCGGGCGCTTTAACAGGCCAGAACCAATATGAATGGGATAACTGCGTTCGCCCAGATCAACATTCAGCGTCTTCATAGGATGATATTCCGTTCCTTAAGCTGGTTGAGAATACGGCGCACCACCTGCCCCACCGGCACCGCCTCTGTTTTGACCACCAGATCCGCCACCTCCTGATACAGGGGTTCGCGCTCCTTGAGTATGGTGGCTAAGGTCGCCTTCGGATTGGCGTTCGCCAGCAACGGGCGGTTTTTATCATGACGCACCCGGTTAAACAGATTGTCCACATCGGAACACAAATAGATGACAAAGCCGCGGCTGCGCAAATGCTTTCGATTCTCCGGCTTAAGAATAGCCCCGCCGCCGGTGGCCAGCACGATATTGGGCAGCTGAGTCAGCTCATCGATCACCTGCGCCTCGCGCCGACGAAAGCCGCTCTCCCCCTCGATGTCGAATATCATCGGGATCGAAGCCCCTGTACGCGCCTCGATTTCATGATCCGTGTCGTAAAATTCATACCCCAACCGCTCGGCCAGCAACCGCCCGACAGTGGACTTGCCCGCACCCATGGGGCCGACGAGAAAAAGGCTTGGTGTGTGCATGCGGGCTATTTTAACGATTTGCAGCGTCCGCAGGGCTCAATTGCTCAACACCAGCCAATTGGCCACCCAATGGCGATCCGGCAGAACCCACAGGGTCTGCACCCCTTTCCCTTTATCAAAGTAGTCCGCCAGATGTTGACGCACGGTGGGAATCCGCGCAAAGGCCACCCAGATCTCTTCCTCTGCCGAGAAAGGATCCAGATAAAACGCCACAAAATCCGTCCGTTTCAACTGCTGTTTCACATCCACCACAAAGGGCGCATACGCTGGAAATGTGCGATTCAGCGCCTTGATTTGCAAACTAGCAATGGCCTCACTCCAGGAAACAAACGCCCGCTGCAACCAGTGTTGCTCAGCGGCCGATAACAGCGTCCAAGGTAATGTAAAAACAGCATCGGTGAAACGGGTTTTGGTCGATGTCAATACTTTCCCCCCTTGCACATCCAACTTTTCGGCAAAAGCCATCACCACACGCTCTGGGGGCTGAGCCTCAATCTGCGCGACAAATGCCGCCAGCCACGGCAAGGCCTCATCCAACGCCTGATACAGCCGCTGCTGCAACCCCGGCAGATCCTCTAATGCGCCCAGAACCTCTCGCGCCATGCGATGGGCAAACGCCTTATCCTTACGCACCAGATAGGCAAATGCCGCCCAACGGATCAATGTCTGCAACGGTGCCACCGGCACTGTCGTGGATGACCCCAAATAACAGGGCGAAAGGCTCACCCACTTCATGGCGTCAGCTCCGCAAACAGTTTGTCCACCCCATTGGCCACCTGCACATTCAGCAGAGACAAGGTTGGAATGAGCAAACTGGCCTGATACCGCGCCTGCGCATCCTTGTTCTCGCCAAACCAGTTCAGCTCAAAGCGCCCGGCGTGCACCTGCTTACGCAAAATATCCTTTGCCGTACGCAAAACCCGCCTTGCCTGGGGCGGCAGATCGGCAAAAGGCACCGTTTTCCCTGACTCACCATGTTTTTTCACAATTTCCGTGGTCACCCCCACACTGTGCACCTGGGCCAGTAACTGTCCCAGATTGTTTTTCTTACACAAGGCCAACAGCACCTCCACCGCAGGCAGCTTAAACAAAGACTGAGCCGTCTCCTGACCCTCCTGCCAAAACAGCGCCTCCACCTGCGCCTCATAGTCTTCACTGGTCATCACCAACGTTAGCCGGGTATTTTTGGGCAATTGAGAAAGGACTTGATCAATCTTTACCGTCTCGCCGTCATGGGAGAGCGTATCCCCTGCCTGACAGGAATCCGCTTCCACAAGAAAATAGCGCGACTGCCCCATCTCCGCCTGCACCAGATCAAACCCCCAGCTGTTCAACGCCTTGAGTTTGATCTCCATCTCCATCGGTAGCGTCTCCCACCGCTCCACCGTTAGGGTATGTGCCAATTGAGCCTGTCTCGTGCGCAAATGCGCTGTGGTCAACTTTGCCATCTTATCTTTCCTTTTTGGGTTTTATTAAAATCGTCCTCATCACATAAGGCATCAGCGGACAAAAACAAGCTGATATGGCAAAATAAAAATTTTCCAGTGGAGCCCCGCATATGCATCAAGGACAGCTGTATATCCTCTCCGCCCCCTCCGGTGCAGGCAAAACC
Source organism: Sulfurivirga caldicuralii (assembly GCA_015661715.1). Lineage (GTDB taxonomy): Bacteria > Pseudomonadota > Gammaproteobacteria > Thiomicrospirales > Thiomicrospiraceae > Sulfurivirga > Sulfurivirga caldicuralii_A. Next base: position 3,747 of record DQVN01000018.1, on the reverse strand, counting down.
TCACTGGTCAAGCGCCTGATCGAAACCGACCCGCAGATTCGGGTTGCTGTCTCCACCACCACCCGACCACCCCGCCCCGGTGAAATCGACGGCCAACACTACCATTTCACCGATGTGGACACCTTCAAAGAAAAAATCAACCAGGGAGACTTTCTCGAGTGGGCAGAGGTTTTCGGCAACCTCTACGGCACCCGGAAAAGCCAGGTGATGCAACTGCTGGCAGAAGATGTGGATGTGATTCTGGAAATCGACTGGCAGGGGGCCGAGCAGATCCGCGAAAAAATGCCCGATGCCCTGTCCATCTTTATCCTGCCCCCCTCTTTGGAAGAACTTGAGCGGCGCCTGACCGGCCGCGGCACGGACGCAGCAGAAGTCATCGCCCGCCGCCTTGCCGAAGCTAAAGCGGAAATGCGCCACTATCCAGAATTCGACTATGTGGTCATCAACGATGACTTCGATACCGCTTTTACAGAGCTACACACCATCTTCAAAGCCAACCGCCTACGCACCCGCCGCCAGCAGATGCGCCACCGAGCCCTCCTGGACGCCCTGATCCAGTGAGCCTGCCGGCCGAGTTTATCCAGCGCCTGCGCCAGATTATCCCGCCTGAGCAGTGGGAGGCCGTATGGCAGGCGCTGCACACCCCTAAAACCCATGTGGGCTTGCGCCTTAACCCGCTGCAACTGCCGGAGACAGGGGTCCCCCGATTTTTTTCCTGGTGCCGAAAACACGACCTAAATCTCACCCCCCTTACCGGGCTAAAAGGCGGGTTTTGCGCCCCTATTACGCAAAAAAGCCTCCTTTCCCATTCAGAATGGGCCCAAAATGGGCAAATTTATCTACAAAACCCCGGCTCCCAGTGGATTGGCCAGTTGCTGTCGGTCGAACCCGGCATGGAAGTGCTGGATCTGGCTGCCGCTCCCGGCTCTAAAACCACACAGCTGGCAGCGCAGATGGCAAACCATGGCTATCTTGCCGCGGTAGAGCCGATCAAATCACGCTATTTTCGCCTGAAGGACAACCTGGAACGCATGGGCGTGACCCATTGCCGCACCTTTTTGGCCGATGGCCGCAGCATCGGGCGCAAGGTGCCTAGTCGCTTCGATCGGGTGCTGCTGGATGCGCCCTGCTCCTCCGAAGGGCGCATCCATGCACAGGATCCCGCCTCCTACGCCCACTGGTCGGTGCGCAAGATCAAAGAACAGGCGCGGAAACAAAAAGGCTTGATTCTATCCGCCTGGCAAGCGCTCAAACCCGGCGGCGTGCTGGTCTATGCCACCTGCGCCTTTGCCCCGGAAGAAAACGAGCTGATCATTGCCCGGCTGCTGATAAAGCACCCGGAAGCTCAACTGCTGCCCATCGAACTCCCCTTCCCCCACTGGCAGCCGGGTTTGAGCGCATGGAACGGCAAAGCCCTGCCCGAAAGCCTCACACACACCCGACGCATCTTGCCCAATGACCTTTTTGACGGCTTTTTTGTTGCTAAAATACAAAAACCGGCCTGAATACACTCATTCCCAGCCAATCAGAGGTACAAGCCATGTCCACTCCCCCCAACACTCCGGATAACAATAGCCACGACGCCAACCACCAAACCTCTGCCACCCCAGAAACGCTGCCGACCCAACCGGCTAGCCCGCCCCCTGCCACGCCCCAAAACAGTGGCAGCAAAAATGCCCTGCTGGCCAGCTATATCCTCTTTATCCTGGGGCTGTTTATCCCTTTTGCCGCGATAATCGGCGTCATCATTCTGTATGTTAAACGCAACGATGCCAACGGCCTGTGGATGGCGAGCCATTATCAATGGCTGATCAACACCTTCTGGATTGCCCTGGCCGCACAAGTGATACTGATGCTGACTATGCTCATAACCTACGGCAGCCTCATGAGCCCGGAGGCCGCTACCGTGGGCGCTGGATTTTTCGGTATGGGGCTGGTCTCCCTGCTCGGTTTTGCCCTGGCCATCTGGTATATCTACCGTGTTATCAAGGGCATGATCTTCTTCTTCAGCGAAAAGCCGCTCTAAGCCGCCATCGGGGCGCCCCTTTCTCCGGGGCCCCGTTTAAGTGGGATTGAATGATCAGGCTGGTAAAATAGCCTGTTTTCCCAACAAACGGTTCCTGCCATGTCTGAGCGGCGCAAACGCATAGAACAACTGAAGGCCCTGCTGCAACAGCGGGTGGTGGTACTGGATGGCGCCATGGGCACCATGATCCAGGGGCTCAAGCTCACCGAGGAGGATTTCCGCGGTGAACGCTTCGCCGACTGGCACATGGACATCAAGGGCAACAACGACATCCTCTGCCTCACCCAACCGGAAAAAATCCGCGACATCCACCTGGCTTTTCTGCGCCGGGGTGCGGATATCATCGAAACCAACTCCTTCAACGCCACCCCCATCGCCCAGGCCGACTACGACATGGAAGGCATGGTCACCGACCTCAATATCGCCGCAGCAAAAGTGGCGCGCGAGGCGGCAGACATGGCGCAGGCGGAAGACGGCAAGCCCCGGTTTGTCGCCGGCGTGCTCGGCCCCACCAACCGCACCGCTTCCATCTCACCGGATGTCAATGATCCCGGTTTCCGCAACATCACCTATGACCAGTTGGTGGCAGCCTATGATGAAGCGGTACGCGGCCTGATCCAAGGGGGCGCCGATGTTATCCTGATCGAAACCATCTTCGACACCCTCAACGCCAAAGCGGCCATCTACGCGGTCAAACAATATGAAAAGGTGCTGGGAGAAGAGATCCCTATCATGCTCTCAGGCACCATCACCGACGCCTCCGGGCGCACCCTCTCCGGCCAAACCACCGAAGCCTTTTACAACTCGGTACGCCACGCCCAACCCCTTTCCATCGGGCTGAACTGCGCCCTGGGGCCACAAGAGCTGCGCCCCTATGTGGAGGAACTGGCCCGCGTGTGCGAGACCTATGTCTCCGTGCATCCCAACGCAGGCCTGCCCAACGAGTTTGGTGAATATGACGAAACCCCCGAGCAAATGGCCCAAGAGGTGCACCACTGGGCCGAACAGGGCTGGGTCAATATCATCGGCGGCTGCTGCGGCACCACCCCTGATCACCTGGCCGCCATGGCCGAAGCCTGCCTGGCCCATCCGCCGCGCAAAATTCCTAAATTGCCGGTGGAAACCCGCCTGTCCGGCCTGGAACCCCTGAATATCGGCGAGCACACCCTGTTTGTCAATGTGGGCGAGCGCAACAATGTCACCGGCTCGGCCAAGTTCAAGCGCCTGATTCTGGAAGAAAACTACGAAGAAGCCATTGAGATCGCCATCCGTCAGGTGCACGACGGCGCCCAGATCATCGATGTGAACATGGACGAGGGCATGCTCGACGGCAAGGCGGCCATGGTGCGCTTTCTCAATCTGCTCGCCGGCGAGCCGGAAGCCGCCCGCGTGCCGGTAATGATCGACTCCTCCAAGTGGGATGTGCTGGAAGCCGGGATGAAGTGCGTCCAGGGCAAGGGCATTATCAACTCCATCTCGCTGAAAGAGGGTGAGGAGAAGTTTCTCGAGCAAGCCAGAAAAATCCGCGAATACGGCTTTGCCGCCATCGTCATGGCCTTTGACGAGGCGGGTCAGGCGGACACCTTCGAGCGCAAGATCGAGATCTGCAAACGCTCTTATGATCTGCTGGTGGCCGATGGCTTCCCGCCAGAAGACATCATCTTCGACCCCAATATCTTCGCCGTGGCCACCGGCATCGAAGAGCACGACAACTACGCCGT
>DQVN01000014.1 GCA_015661715.1 Sulfurivirga caldicuralii | reverse complement strand
TACGGAGTTCCTGCGCACCGATACCTACTACCCCAAACTATGCCTGATTCAACTGGCACGCCAGGATGGTGAAATTGCCCTGATCGATCCGTTGCGCTGCGATCTGTCTCCTCTTTGGGCATGTCTGCGCAACCCGGCGGTCACTGTGATCATCCATGCCGCTTTTCAAGACCTGGAGGTATTGTATCAGTCCGGCGGCGTCCTACCGGCCCGTCTGGTCGATACCCAACTGGTCGCCCTGCTGCATGGCTACGGTGATCAAATGGGTTTAAGCGCCCTGCTACAAAAACAACTGGGCATCGACCTGGACAAGTCGGCGACCCGCAGCAACTGGTGCCAGCGCCCTCTCACCCAGCAACAGATTCACTACGCAGCCGAGGATGTGCGCCATCTCATTCCTCTCTATCAGGCCCTATGGCAGCCCCTGTCGCCAGCGGCCCGCGCTGCACTGCAGCAGGACTTTCACCATCTGCTGGATACTGCCCACTATCAACATCCGATCGACACGGCCTGGCAACGCCTGCCCGGCAGTGATCGACTGTCCGCCAAACAGCAGACCCTACTGCGGCGACTGGCCGCCTGGCGTGAACAGACGGCGCAACAGGAAAATCGTCCCCGACGCTGGATTATCGGCGACGATGCCCTCATGGCGCTGGCCAAACGCCCACCGGCGGATCAACACAAACTGAAAAATGTACCCGGCCTCAGCGCGCCGCAGATCCGTCAATATGGTGCGGCCATCCTGGCGGTCATCGATGCGGCCTTCCACAGCCGCCAGTGGGAGAAGCACACCAGCGAACAGCTCAAACCCAGCGCATCCGAGCTGCCATTGCTGACCCTGGCGCAAGCCGTTGTCAGGCAGCAGTCTCTGGATTTTGCTTTCAACCCCAATACCATCACTAAACATACCCTGTTGCAGTGGCTGCGCCACCGGTGCGGCGAACTCTCCTATGGCTGGCGCCACCTGCTCTTAGGCGCGCCCCTGCAACGCATTCAACAGGGCACACCCCTGATTTGGAAAAACAAACTGGAAATTCCCTATGAAACCCTTTTCACCCCTTAATATCCTCTATGCGCAAGCCGGCGGGGTCACGCCCGTCATCAACACCACCCTGGCGGCCGTTATCGAAACCTGCCAACGCCATTTTGGCCACATTGGCGCGCTATATGGTGCCCGCAATGGTATCCTCGGCGTGCTGCATGAAGATCTGGTAGCGCTGACCCACACAGATACCGCAACGCTCAATCAGCTCAAACACCTGCCAGGGGGTGCCCTCCAGGCCTGCCGCTTCGATCTGGATACGGAGGCCGACAACCCACAACAATACGAGCGTATCTATCAGGTTTTCAAAGCCCATCAGATCCATGCCTTTCTCTACAACGGCGGCAACGGCTCCATGCTCACGGCACAAAAAGTGGCCGACTACTGCGCCCGCCGCGGCCACCCTATTCAGGTCATCGGCATCCCCAAAACCATCGACAATGACCTGGCCCATACCCATTGTTCACCGGGTTATGGTTCGGCGGCCAAATTTTTCGCCACCTCATTACTGGAGGCGGCGCTGGATCTACGCGCCATGTACCCCACCTCTACCAAAGTGTTTATTATGGAGGCCATGGGGCGGCATACCGGCTGGATTGCCTTGAGCGGCACCCTGATAACGGAAAACCTTCCGGATGTGCCGTTGCAGATTCTATTCCCGGAACGCCCCTTTGACTATGATGCTTTGCTGCGCCGCGTCAAACAGGATCTGTCCCGCCATGACCATTGTGTCATTGTGGTTGCTGAGGGCTTGCGTACAGCCGATGGAGAACTGTTTGCCGTTGCCCGTCCAAACAGTCTCCACCGTGACTGGAGTCAACTGGGTGGCGCTGGCATCAAGCTGGCGGACGAGTTGCGCCGTGACCTGGACACCAAAGTCCATGTTGCCGTCCCCGATTATCTGCAACGCAGCGCCGCCCACATGGTCTCGCTGACAGACTGGGAAATGGCCTATGATGTGGGCCGTGCCGCGGTGGAAGCCGTATTGGCCGGGCGCACAGGCGTGCTGCCGGTTATTCACAAGGTCGCGGAAGATCCCTTTGAGTGGCACACCCCCTATGTGGATATCAGCACTGTGGCCAATGCCGAACGGCCGGTGCCGCCAAGCTTTATCCGGGAGGATGGCTATGGCGCCACACAGGCGGCGATCGACTATCTGCGCCCGCTGATCGCTGGCGAACGCCCGGTTTTCTGGCATCACGGTCTGCCCGATCTCAGGCCGGTGCAATTTCCCGCCGTGGACAAACGCTGTCCACCCTGGCGCCACACACCTTGACGGCTACGGCAACAGGTAGCGCGCCACCTGCGCCCAGGCCGGCAAGGTGACGAAAGCCGCCAATACCCCCCAACCCACCATGGCGGCTGCCAGGCGTGGTTGCAGTTGATGGCTGGTGGCCACCACCGCAGCGGTGATCATAGTGGGCATGGCCGCCTCCAGCAAAGTCGTCTGGGCTACCACCCCCTGCATCTCCAACAGCCGGATCAACCCCCATGCCAACAGGGGCATCAGCCCCATTTTCACCGCCATGCCAAAAGCAAAGGGGCCACCCAAACCTTCCGGCAAGCG
>DQVN01000159.1 GCA_015661715.1 Sulfurivirga caldicuralii | reverse complement strand
CGTGGTCTTGGTAAAGCAGTAGATGAAACACTCCAGGGCCGAATCGGCAAAGCGATTGAAGTTGACGATAATGGTCTGGGTATGGTCGATGTCGGGATGCTGTTCCAACATGGACTTGATCTCAGCAGTCAACTGGGACACCTTATCCATGTCAGCGTAACGCACGCCAATTTTCTCATAGATGCGCCGATGGCTCATCCGACTGGGGTTTTCCACCACAATGTTGGTAAACAACCCATTGGGTACATAAAGGGGGTTTTTATTGAAGCGACGAATCACCGTGCGCCGCCAACCGATATGCTCCACCACCCCTTCGATGTCCTTATCCGGTGACCGGATCCAGTCTCCCACAGCAAAAGGGCGATCCAAATAAATAGTCAATCCACCGAATAGATTGGCCAACATGTCTTTGGCGGCTAAACCCACAATCAATCCCCCCGCGCCGCCAAAGGCCAGAAGTCCAGCAATATTCACCCCAAAAGCGGACAGCACAATCAGCCCGGTAATCACCACCGCGCTCAGGCGAATCACCTTACCCAGCGCTTCCACCAGGGTACGATCAAATCGAGGATCCGTATCCGCCACCACTTTCAAATGACTTTCGAGAAAGCCGACAACCCGAATCACATACCACCCCAGCATCAAGGTGGCGAGGGTGGATTTAAGGCGCGCAAGGGATGGCACCCAGTCGGTTGCCAACGCAAACTGTCCCATCACCAGCATCACCACCCACACCAGCGCACTCAGCCAGATATAGGCGGACAAGGGCGGATTCAGCCCCTGGACAAAAGCATTCAACCAGGGGTGACGATGGGTCCAGCGGTTGACCAGCATGCCCACCAACATACGCTGCAGCGCATCCACCACCAGCGCTCCAACCAGCACAATGCTCGCCAGCAACAGCCACACCTGGCCGCCGAAAAACTGCACCACCTGCAGCCAAACGGCATAACCCGCCGGCCAATTTTGCTGCATCAAGGATAAAATCTCATTCATATCAACTGCTCCATATAGTGTTGTGCCAGGGCATACTGCCGTTGTCGACGCAAGTTTTTCACATTGAACCGCGCCCGCCCGTGTAAAGCGATGCGCCGTGCCTGGGATAGCGGCCGGATAGGGTAATCCAAACCGTACAGTAGCCTATCCGCACCGGCCACATCATTGAGCGCCAATAACAGATCGCAACCGGCAGCCAATGCCAGCTCAGCGCGCTTGACAATATTGCCCACAGCCTTAGCGGCCGCCATATTCAGATCATCACTGATAATGGCGCCGTCAAATCCCATCTGCTGGCGCAGAATGGTCTGCAGCCAGTGCGGAGAAAAACCCGCCGGACGCGTATCCACGGCGGGGTAGATGACATGGGCCGGCATAATACCCTCCACCCGTTGCGCGATCAGCGCCTGAAAGGGTAATAGATCCGCCTGCAATGCCTCCCAATCACGTTCATCCACCGCCACATCTGTATGGCTGTCTGCCTGGGCAAAGCCATGACCCGGAAAATGTTTAGCCACCCCCGCCATGCCCGCCTCATGCATGCCCGCTAACCACTGACCGGCCAACTGCGCCACTGTCTGCGCTTGCCCATGAAAACTGCGTTCACCGATGACCTGACTGCGCCCGTGGTTCAAATCCACCACCGGCGCAAAACTAAAATCCACTCCCACCGCCAACAGCTCAGCCGCCATCAACCAGCCCAGCGCCCTGGCGGCCTCATCCGCCGCCATGGGATTGAGATCGTGCAGCTTTCCCAAGCGCGCCATGGGCGGCAAAGGGGTAAAGCCATCCTGACGAAAGCGCTGCACCCGTCCCCCCTCGTGATCCACCGCAATCAACAGTCGCGGCTGACGCAGCCGGTGGATCTGCTCACACAGGTCGGCCAACTGCTGCCAACTTTCAAAGTTGCGGGTAAACAACACCACCCCCGCCACCTGAGGATGCAGCAGCCGCTCACGCTCCGCCTCGCTCAAAGTTGGCCCTGCCAGATCCACCATCACCGCACCCAGCGCCATGGCTCGTGTTTTCATCCATCCAACCTCTTTACATCCAACCGATCCCGCCAGTGATCCCCCAGGCGATTAGCGGCCAATACCACCAGCATCAACGCCAACCCCGGCGCCAATACCAAATGGGGCGCCACCAACATATAGCGGGTGCCTTCCCGTATCATGCTCCCCCAGGAATCCGCTGGCGGCTGCACCCCCAGCCCCAGAAAAGAGAGCCCCGCTTCGCTGATCACCGCGCCCGCCACGCCAAAGGACATCTCCACCCCCAAAGGTGCCATAATCAACGGCAGCACATGGCGCAGCAGAATGCGCCCATGCCCGGCCCCCAATGCCCGCGCCGCCAACACATGTTCCCGACTGCGCAGACTCAACGTCTGCGCCCGCGCCAAACGGGCATAACTCACCCAGCCCACCACCACCAGCGCGATAATCACATTCTCCACCCCTGGACCCAACACAGCCGCCATGCCAATGGCCAGCAACAGCCCGGGAAAGGCCAGAAACACATCGATCACCCGCACCACGAAACGATCCAACCAGCCGCCCACATAGCCGCTGACCAAGCCGATGGCCGTGCCGATCAGGGCAGAAAGACTGACCACACTCAAAGCCACCACCAAAGAGGTCTGCGCCCCCAGCAACAGGCGCGCCCCCACCGGCCGACCCAACTGATCATAACCCAACCAGCTCTGCCAGTCCGGTAGAGCCAACAGCTTGTCCAACTGCACCGCCATGGCCCCATTGCCCACCCCCCAGCCAGCCACGGCCATCAGTCCCCACAACAGCAGAATCCCCAGCCAAAGTCTCATGGGCGCACCCTGGGATCCAACCGGGTATAAAGCCATTCCGTCAAGGCATTGACCAGCACATAGGCAGCCGTAACCACCAGCATCACCCCCTGAACCACGGGATAATCCCGCCGCTGAATACTCTCCACCAGCAACTGCCCCAGCCCCGGCCAGTCAAAGACCACCTCCGTGATCACCGCCCCCCCCAGCAGCGTGCCCAACTGCAGCCCCAACACCGTCACCACCGGCAAGAGGGCGTTGCCCAAGGCATGCCGCCAGATCACCACCCGCTGCGGCAATCCTTTGGCTCGCGCTGTGCGCAGGTAATCTTCATGCAGCACCTCCAGTAAACTGGCGCGCACCATGCGGGTGAGAATGGCCGCCAATGCCGTCCCCAACGTCAGCGTCGGCAACACCCACGCCAGTGGCGCCTGCACACCGCTGACCGGCAACCACCCCAGCCACAGGGAAAAGAAGAGAATCAGCACCGGCCCCAACCAGAAATTGGGAATAGACACCCCCAACAGAGACACCCCCATGGCCAGACTATCCGGCCAGCGCCCGGCATGCAGCGCCGCCCACACCCCCAACGGCAAGGCCAAAAGCAGCGCAAACCCCAGCGCCAATACCGCCAGTTGCACCGTATAGACCAGACGCTCGCCAATGAGCGCCGCCACCGGCTGATGCCAAAACAGCGAGCGGCCCAGATCACCCTGCAACAGATTGCCCCACCAGTGGACATACTGCATCCATAAGGGCTGATCCAAGCCCAATTGCGCCCGCAAAGCCGCCTGATCCACTGCATTGGCACCCTCCCCCAACATCACCGCCACTGGATCCCCAGGCACCAGATGCAGCATCAAGAACACCAAAGTACCCACTGCCCAGAGGGTAAAGGCCAACTCCCCCAACAGTTGCAGCAGACGGCTCATGGCATGATCTCCACCCGCGTACCCACATGGGCCCAGTCAAACAGCCGCACCACATCCTCACAGCGCATACGGACACAACCACAGGAGCGGGGCACCCCCATCGGCGCCGTCGGCGCCGCACCATGAATATAGATATAGCGGCGCATGGTATCCACCTGCCCCAGGCGATTGTGTCCCACCTCACAACCGCTGAGCCAGAGAATCCGCCCCAAAATCCAGTCCCGACCTGGATGCATCGCTTGCAATTGCGGCGTCCAAACCTCACCGGTGGGCCGCCGCCCCACCAACACCGCATAGGGATCCAGTCCGGCGCCGATTTTGGCGCGAATAATATGCCGCCCCGTGGGCGTACACCCAGAACCCATACGACAACCCGCCCCCGCCGCAGCGGTACTCACCACAAAACGCAAAATGAGCCTGTTTTGCTCAAAACAGGCCATTTCCTGCCGTTTCAGGCTGATTTCGATGTGTTTTGGCGTTGCCATTTTCGACCTTGAAAAATTTTAGGGGGACCCTTTGGTGGCGCTCAACAGACCATCATAACGCCCATCGGCATACAGGCGATAGCCCTGCAAGCCCTGGCGCATCACCGCATATTGATCTTCATACCACAGGGGCACCACCGCCACGGTTTCGGCCAGCCGACGCTGCAGGGCATGATACAGCTTGCGCTGCTGAGCTTCCGTGGGCGCCTGCAGCGCCGCTTCGATCAACCGATCCACCTGCGCATCCCGATAGCGGCCGCGATTGGCGCCTGCAGGCGGGGTCATGGATGAGTGGAACACATACTGAAAGATATCCGGGCTTTTGACTCCCACCCAGGCCAAAGAGTAGAGCTGAAAACGGCCCTGCTTGATATCCCCGTAAAAAGTGCCCCAGTCGAAACTCTGGATCTCCAGATCAATGCCACAATCCTGCAACATATCCTGATACACAGCGGCCAGGCGCAGACGCAAGGGGTTGGCGCTGGTTTTATAACTCAAGCGCAAACGCTTAAAGCCCGCCTGGTGCAACAGCATCCGGGCGCGTTCCGGATCATACTCATAGCCTCGCCAGTCGGACAAGGCCGCCCAGTGTGTCGGCGCCAGCAATGATCCGGCAAGCTGCGCATGGCCGTGAAAAAAGGCGCGCACAATGGCTTCCCGGTCAACGCCATGGGCGATGGCGCGACGCACGGGTAACTGACGCAAGGCGGCATCGCGAAAATTGAACCCCAAGTAGGCAAAATTGGTTCCCCTGTGCCAGGCAACGCGCAGCTCAGGGCGATGGGCGCAATAATTCACCAGCTCCGGCGACAGCCCCCCTTGAACCAGATCCAGCTCTCCCTTGCGCAGTTTCAGCACCTGCACCAACGGGTCCTTGACCCGCACAAACTGCAAGGAGACCCCATCGGGGCGGCGCAGCGTCACCTGCTGGGCATCACGATGAGCAAACCGACACGGCCCGCAGCCAAAAGGCTGAGCATCGAAATCATGGCCCTGGGCAAGCAGACGGGCCGGCAAAATACCAATATTGAGTCGCTCGGGAAAAAGGGGATCCGGGCGTTGGAGCCTAAAACGCACCCGGTGGGCACTGAGGGCCACAACCTGCCGAATATGGGCCAGACTGCCGCGCAAAGGAGAGCCGGTTGCAGGATGCAGCAGGTGGCGGTAGGTGGCGGCCACATCCTGTGCCGATACACGCTGACCGTCAGGAAATCGAGGCCGGTCAATCAGCTCAAACTGCCAGCTCAGGGAATCCAACTGTTGCCAGCGTGCCAGATCCGGCACCGGACGTAAGGTCTGATCAAAGTCGGTTAAGGCACGATAGAGCAGCCGGTTGATGCGACTGGAGAGGGCATCGGTGGCATAAATAGGATTCAACCGACCCGGCAGATTGGCCACGCCCATGCGGATCGTCCACGGATCCGCTGCAGCAGGCGAGGCGTCGCACCCCACCATGGGCAAACTGACCGTCAGGGTCACTAAGCCGCGCCGCGTCAACCTCATGGTGGGCCATCACCCGCCACCAGCAGGGATTCAATTCGCGCCAGATCCGCCTCGTTCAAGTCCCCGGCCACCGCTTCCAGATTGATACGATTGATCACCAGGTCATTCAACGCTGCAATCAGGTCACGCTGTGCCTTATGGGCATTGGCCCGGGCGCTGAGCACATCCAGCATGCTCTTCAACCCGACCCGATGGCTCTCCTCAGCCGCTTGTAAAAAAGCTTGACTGGAGACCACCGCAGCACGCAGCGCCTCCACCAGCGCCATGCCATTGCGCAGATTGTCAACCAGTACCCGCACCTGCAAGGCGGTGCTTTCGCGCAGATCCCGCTCCGCGGCCAGTGCCTTGTTCACCTGATAACGGGCCTGCTCCACCGTCGCCCGGGTAAGGCCGCCGCTGTAAATCGGCCAGTTCAACTGTAAGGCCACCTGACGGTTGCGGTTGTCGGTAAAGGTGGACGCATAGCGACGGTCATAACCCTCGTAGGCCGTATCGGTCAGGGCGGCTGTCAAGGCCAAAGTCGGCAGGTAATCTCCCTTATTCAGGGCCACATTCAATCGGGCTTGGGTGACTTGATAGGCGGCAATCTTAAGCTGCAGGTTATTCTCCAGAGCCCGCTGCAGCCACTGTGCTTCATTTGATTGCACCGGGGGCAGCGCAGAATCCACGCCGATCGATTTCAGGGCAGTGATGCGTTGTCCTGTGAGCTTAGCCAGGTTCTCATAAGCGATATTGAGCCCATTCTCCGCCTTGATGCGATCCGCCCGTGACAGATCATAGGCCGACCGGGCCTGCAGCACATCCGTATTGGCCGCCAATCCCACCTTTTCCGCGGTCAAGGCCCGCTGCCATTGCAACCTGTTGGCCTGCTCCAACGCGCGGGTCAGACGCACATCGGCCTGGCTCAGCAGCACATCAAAATAGGCCTTAACCACCCGCACCATCAGATCCTGCTGCGCCTGCCGCCAGGCCAGCGCCGCCTGCTGCACTTGTTGCTGGGCAATATCGTAGGCCACCCACGCCTTACGGTTGTAGAGCACCTGCTGGGCGTTTATGCTGATCTGGCGACTGCGCACATCTCCCCCGCTATTGGGCAGATCACTCTCCCTATCCGCCCATGTGGCATTAAGGTTGACCTGAGGCAACAGGGCCGCCCGCGCCCGCTTCAACTGCAGCCGATCCGCCTCATACTGGGCTTTAGCCTGAGCCAATTGGGCATCCTGCTGCACGGCCAGTTTCCAGATATCCAACAGCCCCCTATCGGCCCAGGCAGTGGGCGTTGCCAGCGCCAACAGCAACAGGCTATTGCGGATTTTTCTCCTCATCACCCCAATCCTTGTACGGGCGCTGCGCCAGCGCCACATTGTAATAACGCAGTTCGTGGGTCACTTCCTGGCCCACCCAATCAGGCAGCGGCGGCTGGGTCTGTTCATCCGGCAGCTCCACCTCCGCCACCACCAATCCAGCGTTGTCCCCCAGAAACTCATCAATTTCCCAAACAAAACCGGCATACTCCACCCAGTAACGGATCTTTTCCACCACCGGGCCAATCACCAGCGTTTTGAGCATCTTCTCCGCATCCTGTAACGGAATGGCGTACTCATACTCATCCCGGCTGAGGCCGATCTCCATGCTTTTGATATTCAGCGTGGCTTCATCGCCCTCGATGCGCACTCGAACGGAGCATTTGTTTTCCGGATTGGCGGCATTGTTCAAGTAACCTTGAGCAAAATGACAGCGGCGATAGGCCTGCTGCTTCCAGGCATCACCTATGACCAGAAATTTGCGCTCAATCTCGCGGTTGCTCTGTTTCATGTTGGCTTTGCCGTCCTTTTAAGGCCTCAATCTGTTCCGGGTGGGTGGTGGCGACCCAGACCACCACGCCCATTAAAACAAGCGCAGAAATCAGACTGGAAAACATGGCCAGCCGAATAATGGGCCGCCAGCTGCGAAAGCGCGCTTCGATTTCCAACTGATTGAGAAATATTTCCACATCCGCCCAGTTTGCAGCGGCCAGATCCCGTTCAATGCGCGCCTCATCTTCTGGCGAAACAATGCCACGGGATTTCAAATCTTCGATTCGCTGCCTGATGTGTTCAGGATTCATGCCATGCCTCTGCATACGCCTGTAAGTGGGCGCGCCCACTGTTGAGCAAATAATCACGCATCTGTCGGCGCAACTGCCGCCACTGGGATTCCGTCAGTCGCCCGCGCATGCGCTCAAATTGCAGGTAGATCAGATAGGTATTGACCACATCCGTCTCACAGTAATTGCGAATCGCTTCGATCTCCCCGGCCAGCCACTGTTCGGTGACCTCTGCCCCACTCTGCCCCATCTTGCCCGGCAATCCCAACATCACGGCAATTTCATCCAGTTTCGCAGCAGCCCGAGGCTGATAACCGGAGAGCACATCCATCACATCAATATGGGCGAACTGATAACGACTAATATAGTTATCCCACTTCCGTTCACGGTCAAAGTGGCCCGTATCCCAGTACGTGCGCGCTTCCACGCCGTGCAGCAACGCCCGGTAGTGCAGCACCGGCAGATCAAAGCCGGACCCATTCCAGCTCACCAGGGTGGGCTGAAAACGCTCCACTCCTTCGAAAAACCGCTGTACCAACGCCTTCTCGTCACTCTCCGCTGTGCCCAGACTCCACACCTGCAGCGTCTCGGCGGTACGCAACACCACGGAAATGGCCACAATACGATGCAGATGGTGACGCTGAAATTCCGTGCCCGCCTCGCTGTAGCGGTGCAGCTTCATCGCCTCCACCACCTGCGCATCGCTGAGCCCGGTCAAGGATAACAGCCGCCGCCCCGCATCCACATCCGGCACGGTTTCAATGTCGAAAACCAGGATGTTATGTGCCATCATGCCGGTGGAAAGACCCCCGTGGACAGATAACGATCCCCCCGGTCACAGGCAATGGTCACCACCACGCTGTCCGGCACTGCTGCGGCCACCTGCAGGGCCACATACATGGCCCCACCGGAAGAGATCCCGGCGAAGATACCCTCCTGACGCGCCAACTGCCGGGTGGTCTCCTCCGCATCCGCCTGGGCCACATCCCGCAGCTCATCCACCCAGTGCGGATCGTAGATACGGGGCAGATATTCAGGCGGCCAGCGGCGAATGCCCGGAATGCTGGCATCTTCCGCCGGCTGCACCCCCACCACGGAGATATCTGGGTTCTGCTCCTTGAGATAACGACTGACACCCATAATGGTGCCTGTGGTGCCCATGGCGCTGACAAAATGGGTGATACGCCCCTGGGTCTGCCGCCAGATCTCCGGCCCCGTGGTCAGATAATGGGCCTTCCAGTTGTCCGCATTGGCGAACTGATCCAGCACATACCCCTCGCCACGGGCGGCCATCTCTTGAGCCAGATCCCGCGCCCCTTCCATCCCCGCCTCGGCACTAACCAGCACCAGCTCTGCGCCAAAGGCCGCCATGCTGGCACGGCGCTCCAGACTCATATTCTCCGGCATGATCAGGCGCATGCGGTAGCCCATCATGGCCGCCGCCATGGCCAACGCAATACCCGTATTGCCGCTGGTGGCCTCGATCAGGGTATCACCGGGGCGGATCTCCCCCCGTACCTGGGCCTGCTTGATCATATTGAAAGCGGGGCGATCCTTGACCGAACCGGCTGGATTATTGCCTTCCAGCTTAACCAGCACCACCGATCCGTTATCCAACGCTGCCATACGGCAGACCTGCACCAACGGCGTGTTGCCGATGGTCTCTTCCAATGTTTGCCAACGGGTCATGCCATCGTCCTCTGCTCGGTTGGTGCCATTTTAACCCTGAACCAGACCGCATACAGCGCTGGCAGGAAAAACAGCGTGATCAACGTCCCCACCACAATGCCGCCAATCAGCACATAGGCCATGGGCCCCCAGAAAATGGAGGTGGTCAATGGCACAAAAGCAAACACCGCCGCAGCCGCCGTCAGCAACACCGGGCGTGAGCGCGTCACCGTGGCCTGCACCACCGCATCGTGCATCGCCATGCCGGCACGACGGTTTTCATCGATCTGCGCGGTCAGAATCAAGGTATTGCGCATCAGAATCCCCCCCAAAGCGATCAACCCCAGATTGGCGACAAAACCAAAGGGCTGGTTGAACAGCACCAACGCCAATACGGCCCCGATCAGCCCCAAGGGCGCGGTCACCAGCACCATAAACAGACCGGTAAAGCTGCGCATATACAGCATGATCAGCACGGTAATCAACAGGATCATCAATGGAATATTAACCTTCAGCGAGGCCTGGGCAATCGATGACTCCTCCACTGAACCACCGATTTCCACCCGATAACCAGGGGGTAAATTGGAGACGATATCCTGAATCTTCTGCCACACCTTCCGGGTTGCATCAGGCGGTTGCACACCCGGCACCACCTCTGCATAGACGCTGATGACCGGCTCACGATTGCGCCGCTCGATCAGTGGATAGGCCATGGTCACCTCTAACGCGCCCAACAGGCTCAGCGGCACTGTCTGACCATTCGGCAGCTTAATGGGCAAACGGCTCAGCGCCTCAGCGCTGATTTGTTTCGGCTCACCGCGAAGCTGGATCATCTGGGTGCGGATTCCATCCAGGGTCATGGCCACGGCGGTGCCGTTCAACAGGGTGTGCAGTTGCTCGGCCACATCCACCGGCGTCAACCCCATCTGGGCCAAACGGTCGCGGTTCCACTGAATCGTCAACTGAGGGGTTTGAGTCCGCCAAGACAGATGCGGATCGACCAGAAACGCCATGGGCGCCATCCGCGCACGGATCTGCTCGGCAATATCAATCAAGGTTTCAGGTTCGGGGCCCAATACCCGAAAGGTCACCGGCCAGGGCACCGGCGGGCCGAACAGCAGCGGATGCACGCGCACTCGTGCCTCGGCAAACGCCCCCTCACGGATCATCTTCTGCAACCGTGCCTGCAGCCGATCCCGCGCCCGCCAATCATGCGCCACCACCACCATCGAGGCGTAAGCGGGATTCGGCAGCTCCGGGTTCAGCGCCAAAAAGAATCGCGGCGCGCCCTGGCCAATATAGCTGGACAGCGTTCGCACCTCCTCAGCGCCCATCAACTGCTGCTCGAGACGCTTGACCACCTGTTCGGTGGCCTGAAAACTGCTGCCTTCCGGCAGGTAAATGTCAATCAACAGCTCCGGCCGATCTGAGCTGGGAAAAAATTGCTTGACCACCACCTTGTTCATGGCCACTACCGAGAGGGCAAACAGCATGACCGTCAAACCAATGACCCACCAGCGATGACGCACGCAATATTCAATCACCCCATTCAACCAGCGGAAAAAAGGCCGCTCATCCAAGGGCTCAGACGCGTGTTTGTATCGCTCAGGCAGCAGCGCCACCCCCAGATAGGGGGTAAACAGAACCGCAACCAGCCATGAAGCAATCAGCGCCATGGCGGTGACCCAAAACAGCCCTCCCGCATACTCGCCCACGCGGGACTGGGCCAACCCAATGGGCAAGAACCCCAAAGCGGTCACCAGCGTACCCACCAGCATGGGCGCCGCGGTCAGGGTCCAGGCATAACTGGCCGCCTTGATCTTTTCCAGCCCCTGCTCCATTTTCACGATCATCATTTCGATGGCGATAATGGCATCATCCACCAGCAAGCCCAGGGCGATAATCAGCGCGCCCAGGGAAATCCGGTTGAAATCGATCCCGGTGATTTTCATAAATACAAAGGTCATGGCCAAAGTCAAAGGCACCGCCAAGGCCACCACAATACCGGCACGCAACCCCAGCGCCAGAAAGCTGACCAGCATCACCACCAGCAAAGCGATCGCAAACTTCCACTGGAAGACATCCACCGCCCGATGAATCGCCTCAGCCTGGTTGGTCAACAGATCCCAATGAATCCCGGCGGATAGCAGAGGGCGATATTGCTGCTCAAAGGCACGCAGTCCCTTCTCCAGTTTCAGGCCGTCCGCATTCTCATTCATCACCACCCCTAACAGCACCGCCTCCTTGCCGCGGCTGCGGATAATCAAGCTGGGTGGGTCTTCATAACCGCGCCAGATATGCGCCAGCGCCCCCAGACGCCACACCTTGCCGTTGAGGCTGATGGGCAGCTGCTGCAAAGCAGCAACCGGATCCCGCATCTGCTCCACGATACGCACATGCAGTCGCGGGCCCTGGGTTTCCACAAAACCGCCCGCGGTCATCTGCACCTGTGCGGCAATCTGCTGCTTGAGCTGATGGGTGGTGATGCCCAACGCCGCCAGGCGCTCAAGATTCAGATCAATAAAAATCTGTGGTTTGCGCTCACCCAGCAGCACCACTTTCTTGACCCCCTCCACCCGTCTCAAGGCGATGCGCAGTTGCTCCGCCGCCTTGACCAGCTCACGGTTGCCAATCTGCTCATCGGTTGCAGTCAACGCATAAAGGGTGAAATAGACATCCTTGAAATCGTCCTTGAAAAGGGGGCCGATCACACCCGGCGGTAATTCGCGCGCCGCATCCCCCAGCCGTTTGCGCACCTGATAAAACAACTGTTCACTCATGCCATGGGGCGTAGCATCGGAAAAATTGACCAGCATCTCCACCTGACCTGGACGCACCTTGGTCTCCACCCGGTCGAACCAGTCAATCTCCTCCAGCCGTTTTTCCAGGGGATCCGCCACCTGCTGAGCCATCTCCGCCACCGTCGCCCCCGGCCAGTACACCGACACCACCATGGCGTTGACGCTGAATGCGGGATCCTCCGCCCGCCCATTGGTCAAAAAGGCCACTGTCCCGGTGATCAGCGTGACCAGAATGAAAAACAGCGTCAGCGACTTCTCCCGAACCGCCCAGGCAGAAGGGTTGAATCTATCCATGACGCTGCGCTCGCACCTTCTGACCGGGCGTCAAACGATGCACGCCCATACTGACAATGGACAGATCGGGCTGCAGCGGCCCGCGCACCCAAGCATGTTCTGAATCCATGCGCTCCACCGCCACCTTGACCGGCTGGATACGATCATCTACTACAGCAAACACCATCGCCTGCCCTTGCTCCATACGCACCGCAGCCAGGGGCACACGCCAAAGCGGCTGACCGGCTTGTTCCACCCTCAGTTGCACACTGCGTCCCAAGGGCACCGCCTTCTGGCCCAAGTGATAACGCACGCTAAAAGTGCGGCTGACAGGATCCGCCTGGGGCGAGATATAGTCCAACACGGCCGTGAAAGCCTGCATATCAAAGCGAAGCATGACCGCTTGCGGCGGCTGACCCGCTGTCTCCGGCCAGTCAAAGCGCGCGCCCCGTTCCTCCGCCGCCACGGTCACCACCGGCGTACCCGGCGCAACCACCTGGCCGATATCCACCTGCCGGGCCGTCACCACTCCAGCAAAAGGGGCTTTGAGGCGGGTATAGGCCAACTGGTTGCGCGCCTGCGCCAGTTGGGGCTGTAATGCACCTAGTTGAGCCTTCAATCGGGTGACCCGATTACGCGCATTATCCACCTGTTGTTGGGATACCAGCTTGCGCTGCAAAAGGTTTTCCAGCCGCTGCAAATCCCGACGGGCGGTTTCCAGATCGGAAGCGGTGGCGCTAATCTGGGCCTGCAAATTCTCCACCTTGAGGCGGTAATCCCGGTCATCGATCACCATCAAGACCTGGCCGCGGCGGACCCGGTCGCCCACCTCAACCTTGCGTTCTACAATCCGCCCCGGCACTTGAAAGCTCAATGGGCTCTGCTGCAGGGCAACCACCCGACCGCTCAACTGAATGGTGGAAGTCGGCCGATCCTTGTGGGGCTGAACCGTCCAGACCACCGGCGGGATACGGGCGTCAGCCTGCTCTTGCTTACAGGCGCTCAAACCCGCCACCAACACGACACCGCCCAATAAAACAAATAGATACCTACGCATGGTATTGCATCTCACAATAAATCAACAAATTACGACAACAACCTAAGTATGTAGTATAAAAAATCAGGCTGTTTTCACGCCGCCCACCACAGCGCCACGGCGATCAATAAGGGTGTCAGTAGATTGATCACCACATTCAGCGCCAAGGCACGGGGCAAAACACTGGTCCGACCTGCACGCACCCACCTCAGCGCCAACAACATGGGCAAAGCAAAGATGAGGGTCATCAGCCCCAGCAAAGCCAAGGTGGGCAGCATGGCGCTGGCCACCAACAATACCAACACCCCATATGCGCCCAGCAAAAAGAAGTCGAACACCTGCAAAGTCAGCGGCAGGCCCATGACGATGGGAAATGTACGCCGCCCCACCTGACGGTCAGCCGCCATATCGGGAATTTGATTCAACAGCAGCAGGTTATTGACCAGAAAGAAGGGAATCAGAGACACCACCACCGCCCGCTGGCTGATCTGACCCGTCAACACATAATAAGTCCCCAACACCATCAAGGGGCCAAACGCCAGCCCGGCGGCAATCAAACATAGCCAAGGGTGACGGGTGAGGGTGGAGGTATACAACACCACCAAGCCCAGCCCCACCAGACCGATGGGCACAATCCCCATCCCCACATATAGATAAAAATAGACACCAATGGCAAACACCACACCGAGCAGAAAAAAGGCCGCCGCTTGAACCAGGCCTGCGTATTCGGGATGTTGCTGCAGCGCCCCGCTGCCGCCGCTAAAGGGCGTGCGCTCCGTCAAGCTGTCCAACCCCGAACGCCAATCCTCATACTCATTGAGCAGATTCACCGCACCATGGGCGGCCAGCGCGCCCAACAACGCCAAGGTGAAGTGCAGCCCATTGAAGGGATGCCCTTCCCACACCGTCAAGGCGGTGGCCAAAAGCACCACCACCACGCTCAACAACAGAAACGGCGGACGCAATGCCCGCCATAAGGTCAACAAACCCGTTTTCATATAACCTCCAGATAACTCTG
>DQVN01000044.1 GCA_015661715.1 Sulfurivirga caldicuralii | reverse complement strand
CTGCCCAGCAGACCTTGAGCATTTCTATTCCTGTACGCCGTGCTTCAGAAGAAGAGTTGGCCGCCCACCGCGCCTATCTGGACTTTCTGCGGGAAAAATCGGGGGCCGAGGTGACTGAGTGGTGATTTTCGACCCGCCACTTTTGCCCGGCACGCTGATCCGCCGCTACAAACGCTTCCTGGCGGATGTGGTGCTGGACAGTGGCGAGACCATTCTCGCCCACACCCCCAATACTGGCTCCATGCTGGGCGTATCCGATCCCGGCAGCCGCATCTGGCTCAGCCACCATCCAGACCCCAAGCGCAAAACCCATTACACCTGGGAGCTGACCGAAGTCAATCAGATCTGCGTGGGCGTCAACACCGCCCGCAGCAATGCGCTGGCTCAGGAAGCGATTCAAGCCGGCGCCATTCAAACCTTACAGTCCTACGCCACAATCAGAACGGAAGTACGTTATGGCCAGGAACGCAGCCGCATCGACCTGCTGCTGGAAAGCGATTCGTTGCCCCCTTGCTATGTGGAGGTGAAAAATGTCACCGCCGTGGATGACGCGGGCCGGGCCCTGTTTCCAGATGCGCGCACCAGCCGGGGGCAAAAGCACATGCGTGAGTTGATGCACATGGTCGCGTGCGGCCACCGCGCAGCCATTGTGCTCACCGTGCAGCGCACAGATTGCACCGCCTTTCGCCCTGCCTGGGAAATTGACCCCACCTACAGTGAGTTACTCTATCAGGCCGCTCAGGCGGGCGTGGAGATCTATCCGCTCCAGTTTAAGGCTACGCCTGAGGCGATCACTTTCCAGCGGATTTTGCTACTGCAGTGGTGTTTGCCCTGACCCGATCCCCCTTTTGCAGTGTGCTCACCCCCACAAACAGCGCCGGATCCAAGCGCACATTGAACCAACTCATGCCCCAGTGCAGATGGGGCCCGGTCGCCCGGCCGGTGGCGCCCACCTCCCCAACCAGTTGGCCTTTCTTCACCCAACTATCCGGCTTGACCCGCAGGCGCTGCAAATGCATAAAGGTGGAGCGGAGCCCATAGCCATGGTCGATCATCAGGGTATTACCGCTGAGCACCATTGATGCCGCCAAGGTCACTTTGCCCTCCGCCGGCGCATAGACAGGAGTACCCCGGGGCGCGGCAATATCCACACCGAAATGGGGCCTGCGGGGCTGGCCATTCAAAATCCGCTGCGATCCATACACTCCGCTGATAATGCCCCCTGTGGGCCAGACAAACGGCCGCTGCAACCACCCTTTAGGCTGACGCAAAAACAACCGTCGTGCCGCCTTGGCCTTGGCGATATCGGCGCGAATACGCTTTAAGGTCTCCTTATCCGGCGTAACATGCTGTTTTTTTAAGCCATTGATGCGCTGAATATCATACTGGCGGGGCGCCAACGCCACACTGCGCTTAATCCGCCGCCCATCCGGCAGCTGAACCTCCACCACGGCCTGACGCTGATCCCGGGCAAAACCGATGGGCAGTTGCCCCAACGCATCCACTCGAATAGTGCGGCCGTTGTAGCGCACCACACTGCCCGTGGGCGCTTGCACGATACCATAACCGCCGGGGCGCAACTCACCGCGGATCTCCACGCTCGCCGCCCAACTCATACCTGCCCAAAACGCCAATAACAGCGCCCAATTAATTCTCATGACGCGCCTGCCATGCATCCATGGCCTGATTGGCCAGTTGATCCACCCGTTCATTTTCCCTGTGCCCCGCATGGCCTTTGACCCAGCGCCAGTGGACGCGATGTCGTTGCAATTGAGCATCCAATGCTTCCCATAAGTCTCTGTTTTTGACCGGTTTTTTATTGGCTGTTTTCCAACCATTCCGCTTCCAGTTGGCCATCCATTCTGTCACCCCCTTTTTAACATACTGGGAGTCCGTCGTGATGGTCACCTCAACCGGCTCCTTCAGCGCCTTCAACCCCTCAATCACCGCTTGCAGCTCCATGCGGTTGTTGGTGGTATCACCCACTGCGCCAGACAGGGTGCGCTCATGGGCGCCGTAGCGTAGCAGCGCCGCCCACCCCCCTATTCCGGGATTGCCGCGGCAGCCTCCGTCGGTAAACAACTCAACTTTTTTCATGCACGCTCCTGTGTAGAATCCGACGCGTCGGCACCCAGCTGCCCTTGTTGATGGGCAGCCAATTGGCCAGTTTCCAGTTCAGCCCGGATGGGGTCAGCGGCACACTGCGTTTTTGCGCCACAATGCCATAAAGCCGCCCCGGATGCAGGGCGCTCTTTTCCAACAGATAATCCAGCCGCTCCGCCTGCTTGGAAAAGCGCTGAGGCAGCCAGGCGGAGGGAATATGCTGGGCCAGCTTGATTTCATATCCCATCAGGTTCAACCAGTCCACCACCCGATGCATACGCAACCAGTGAAGCCGGGCGAATGTCTTGCGCTCCCGTCCAAACCAGCGGATGCGCCAATTGGCGGGGCTATTGGGGTTAAATCCGGTAATGATGACATGGCCATCCAACACCAGAATGCGGTCTACCTGGCGTAACAGGTGATAGGGATCATCCACCGCCTCCAGCGTGTGGGGTAACACCACCGCATCCACGCTCTCCCGGGAAAAAGGCAGATAATCCACATCCGCCACCACCGTATCCATCCCATCAATGCGAACCGGTGCACGCTCACACACGATACGGGTGTCGATACGGCTGGTGCGCAACAGATCCTCTGGCCAAGGCGCGCCCAACTGCACCAGATAAAAGCCGAATATCTGCGTCAAGGCTTCATCCAGCAGCGCCTTCTGCGCCCCCAACAGAGCCTGTTGCCCGGGCCGCCGGTACCAGTGGTTAAGTAACGCCTGCAACTGAAACGCCATAGTAAGCCTGTTAAAATAGCCGTCAATTTTACGCTCATTATAGGGGCATGCCATGCAGATTCACGGCCTTCGCGCGCTGGACGACAACTATATCTGGCTGCTGCAACACGATAAAACCGCCTGGGTGGTAGATCCGGGTGATGCCACCGTCGTGCTGACGGCGCTGGAAAACCTTGGCCTTCACTTGCACGGTATCCTGATCACCCACCATCACTATGACCACACCCAGGGCGTGACCGACTTGCTGGACCATCTCGGCCCCATGCCGGTCTATGGGCCAGTCAACAGCCGATTTGACGCCATCGACCAACCCTTGAAAGAAGGCGACCGCCTAGCGCTAGAAGGCTGGATACTCAATGTTCTTCAAACGCCTGGCCATACCCTGGATCACATAAGCTTCGTGAACAGTCAGGCAGCCTTCACCGGGGATACCCTGTTTACCGCCGGCTGCGGGCGCTTGTTTGAAGGCACCGCCGAACAGATGGCCGCTTCCCTGAAAAAACTGCGCACCCTGCCCGATGACACCCTGGTCTATTGCGGTCACGAATACACCTGGGCCAATATCCACTTCGCCGCCCGGGCGGAGCCGGACAATCCCGACATCTTGACCCGCATGGCCCAGACCATTGCCAACTACAAGCAGGGCCAACCCTGTGTGCCCGCGCCCATGGGGTTGGAAAAGGCCACCAACCCCTTCCTGCGCTTCGACCACGCCCCTCTGCGTCAAACCCTGCTGGAGCGGGGCGCGGAGGAGACGGATGCCAGCCTGTTCGCCACCTTGCGCGCCTGGAAAGACAACCTGGACGCCACCGGTGAGCTGGAGCCGAAACGGTGAAAGCACTGCTTACCCTGATAACGCTGGTAATTTTGGCGGGTTGTCAGAGCCTGCCCCAGCGCTCAACCGACACAGCGCGGCTCGCCCACCCGGGCGTGCCGAACGCCAAAGACACCGCAACCCCGGAAACGGACAGCCCCCCCCAATCCCATCAGGCTGATCCTGCTAAGCGCCCTGCCCCGCCAAAGGATCTGATTGACCTTCTGGCACGCAATTTTTCCCTGCCCTATGAAGCGGAAAAGATAGAAAACTACGAGCGCTTCTTTCTGCGCCACCCTAAGCACCTGCCACGTACCTTTGCGCGTGCCCGTCCTTTCCTACCCCATATCGTGCAGCAGCTTCAGGCACGGGACATGCCTCTGGATATTGCGCTGCTGCCGGTGGTAGAAAGCGCATTCAACCCATATGCCCACTCCTGGCAGGGGGCGGCGGGGTTGTGGCAGTTCACCGAATCCACCGCCCGTCATGAAGGTCTTAAGATCAACTGGTGGTATGACGGACGGCGCGACCCCCTGGCCAGCACCGGTGCAGCGCTCAACTATTTACAGAAGCTGTACAACATGACAGGCGACTGGCTGCTGGCCCTGGCCGCCTACAACGGCGGTATTGGCAATGTGCTCAAGGCAATGCGCAAATACCGCCAGCGCCATCCGGGACAGAATCCGGACTTCTGGGCAATACAGAAATATCTCCCCAAAGAAACGCGCCACTATGTCCCACAGCTGCTGGCGGTGGCTAATATCTTGCGCCATGGCAAACAGGCACTGCCCCAGCTGCCGTTAAAACCCGAATACACCGTGGTGGTCTTCGACAAACAGATCGCCCTGCCCGCCGCCCGGAAACTGGCCGGCGTAGAGGCCGAGACATTCTTCCACCTCAATGCCGGTTATAAGCGCAACGCCACCCCGCCGGAGGGCCCCCACTATCTACTGCTACCTCAATCGGCCGCTGCCAAGGTGGCCCAGGCCTGGCAGACGCAACCCCAGCAGCTGGCCGTTCAAATCAAGCGCTACACCATCCGCCCGGGCGACAGTCTGATTCTGATCGCCAAACGCTTCGGTGTCCCCGTAGCTGATCTGCGTCGACTCAACCGCCTGCGCACTGATCATATTATCGCCGGTCGGACTCTACTGGTACCTGATGCCGGATTAAGCCAAACACAACTGGCCGCCCTCAACCAACGCAGCAAGCGCCCTCGTTGGACACCCCACCGTCACAGGGTCAAAAAGGGCGAGAGCTTCTGGACTATCGCCCAACGCTACGGTTTGTCTGTGCGCCATCTGGCCCAATACAACGGCTTATCCGTACGCAAACCCCTTCGCGCAGGCATGATGCTGAAAATTCCCAAAAAACCCATGCGCCTGACCAAAGCACACGCCACCGGCAAAGCGGTTACCCACATTGTGCGTAAGGGTGACAGCCTGTGGGTGGTGGCCAAGCGTTACGGGGTCAGCACCGACAGACTTAAACGCTGGAATCGGTTAAGCGACAATAGCATTTTGCGCCCTGGACAGAAGCTGATTATTCACCTGAGTGATACCACGCCTCGCCAAAGACGCTCCTGAACAATCCGAAGCGATAAAAAAACCCGCGCACTGCGCGGGTTAAAAGTATTAAATCATCAGAGGAGGATACTCATGAAGAAATGTGAGTACAGGCAAAATACTAGCGCGCCCACAAGTGAATGTCAAATTTTATTTATGACGAAAAAATAAAAACTTATAGCCGATTTCCCCAAGAACTACTGTCGACGCCAACGGGTGCCCTCAGGGCCATCCAGCAACTCAATACCCGCCTGTTTTAGCTGGTCGCGAATGGCATCAGCCCGAGCGAAATCCCGCGCCTTGCGTGCCTCATTGCGTTCAGCGATCAAGGCCGCTATGGCGGTATCGCTCAGCTCACTTCCCGGCTGAGCACGGAAAAACGCCTCAGCGGACTGCTGCAAAATCCCCAAGCGCTGGCCCAACTGCACCAACAGCGCACTCAATGAACCATCTTGAGTACGATTGGCTTCCCGCGCCAACTCAAACAACACGGCAAACGCCTGCGGCGTATTCAAATCATCATTCATGGCGCCATTGAAACGCGCCTCAAAGTCCGTATCCTGCGCAGCTGTGGTGGGTGGTACCGCCTCCAGCACGCCATAGAGGCGGTGCAGCTCCGATTTGGCCTTGTTCAGGTTGTCTTCTGAATAGTTAACCGGAGAGCGATAGTGCGCTGAGAGCAAGAAAGTGCGCAACACCTCTGGATGATAGGCCTTGAGCACCTGGCGAATGGTGAAGAAATTGCCCAATGATTTGGACATCTTCTCATCATTAATGCGCACAAAGCCCACATGCATCCAGTAGTTAACAAAATGTTCACCGGTGGCACACTCACTCTGAGCAATTTCATTCTCATGGTGGGGAAACTG